>JAUIJQ010000047.1 GCA_030431165.1 Rhodothermia bacterium
ACTATGCCCAGGTAGGTCTGGGTCTGCTGATCTTCCAGGACCTCGCCATCATCGTGATGGTTCTTCTCGTGCCACTGCTTGGTCCGGCGACGGGCGACGGGGGCGGCGGCGCAATGCTCGGTCTGCTGTGGGCGCTGACAAAAGCGGGGCTACTGATCGTTGCCGTGCTTGTACTCGCGCGGCGCATCATGCCGCGAGTGCTGGAGGCCGTGGCCCGCACCTGTTCCCCCGAACTGTTCCTGCTTACCGTAATTGGAATCTGTTTCGGTACAGCCTTTCTGACGAGCCTGGCAGGCGTCAGTCTGTCGCTGGGCGCGTTCCTGGCTGGTCTTATCGTGTCAGAGAGTCGCTTTTCTGAACATGCCATGAGCGAGATACTCCCGCTGCAGATTCTGTTCTCAGCGACGTTCTTCATCTCGGTCGGCATGCTGCTCGATGTTGGCTTTCTTGTTCAGAACCTTCCGCTTGTAATTGGCATCTTGCTGGCGGCTGTCGTCATCAAAGTTGTCATCACCGGTATCAGCGTCAAGATGCTCGGGTACGCGATGCCGGTAGCGGTCACATCAGCGTTTGTTCTCGCCCAGGTCGGGGAGTTTTCGTTTGTACTGGAGCGTGCCGGCCGCGACGTCGGCCTGTTCCCCGGTGGGATAGAAGGTGCCGGCTCGCAGGCGTTTATTGCGGCAACCGTGTTGGGCATGTTGCTGACTCCGGTGCTGGCGTCGGTAGGGCGCACGCTTGGTGGTCGCATCGCTCGCCGGGCGGCAGACCACGCGGCAGCCGCTGCCGCTAACGCCACTAACGCCACTGACGCCGCTGCTGCGTATGCCGGGAATGCGGCGGCATCAAGCCGCGACAACGCCGACGATCCGGGCGGAATGGTGGGGCACGCCGGTCTGCCGGTTCTGAGCGACCACGTCGTCGTTGCCGGCTATGGCGAGGCGGCTCGACGACTGGTGCGTGCACTCCGATCAGCGGATGTCCCGTTCGTCATCACGACGCTCAACCCCGAAGGAGCGAACGAGGCTGAAAAAGACGGCATGCCGGTGCTGCGTGGCGACGCCCGGAAAGAGCGTACCCTGCGCCTCGCCGGTCTTCCGGATTCCCGGCTCCTGGTCATCCCCGACGACGATCCCGCGACTGCCGGACACATCGCGATGGTTGCGCGAACCATTTCCGAATCGCTGCCCATCATCGTGCGCACCCGGCTTATGGCTGATGTGGCATCACTGCATCACGACGGAGTTTCGTGCGTGATCGCGGAAGAAATGGAAGGCACCGTTCAGCTTTTTGCCGAGGCGCTGCAGCACATGAAGGTGCCGGCGGTCAACATCGAGGCACTGGTTAACGACATCCGCGGATCGGACTATGCCGCTCTACTCCATGAGCAGGATGGCATTGAGATAGTGCGCGACGTAGAACCGGTTGTACTCGAAACGCGCGCAACCGCAGAAGACTGTTCGCACTTGCAGAATATCCGCCCGGTACGACCCAAGTCCGACGGGTGCGCTGAATGCCTCGCGATCGGTGACGAATGGGTACACCTGCGCGTCTGCATGATCTGCGGTCACGTCGGCTGCTGCGACTCGTCGAAGAACAAACACGCAACGGCACACTTCCATGACACCGGTCACGAGATTATGCGCTCGCTGGAACCCGGGGAAGCGTGGGGATGGTGTTTTGTCGACCGGGTCGAACTGTAGATCGTAGAAGGTGCCGGTGCCTATGCGTTCAGCGCACTTGCCGCTTCTTCGACGGTCTCGTAGTCCTCGAAGACCGGCCCGAGGAGGCGCGTCATCAGGAAGAGGTTCTTGATGCGCTTGTTCAATCCGGCCAGGTGTACGTTGCCCTCAGCATTGCGCATAGTGGTAAGCGAGCGCATGATGAGGCCGACGGCCGTCGAATCCATGAAGTCGGTTGTCGAGAGATCGATTACGAGCTTGGTTTTTCCCTCGTCTCGCAAGTTGTCCACGGCTTCATTGAAGCGATCCCGCTCCACGGTACCAAGAAACTTTCCCTTGATGGCAATAACGGCTGCCCCTGCCTTTTCTTGTACGTCGAACGGCATGATCCTGTCGGCTAAGTGGTTGAATTGACGCGACAATGTAATGACGGCCCACAATACGTGAAATATCGGGTCCGCGCATCCCGCGCGATGCCAAGGCCCCCCAATGCGAATATCGCACATGACAGCCAAAGCACACTGGAGGGGCTGGGAAATCCGGAAATTGCCGCCCATTCGCAGCGATTCTTCAAAACCGGTCCCGGTGAGTACGGCGAGGGCGACCGCTTCCTCGGCATCAGGGTGCCGGTACTTCGCAGGCAGGCTCAGGCATTTCAGGACATGCCGCTGCGATCGGTTCGGGCCTCGCTGCGATCTCACTATCACGAAGAGCGGCTCTGCGCAGTCCTCATCCTCGTGCGACAGTTTGAGGCGGGCGATGCATCCGAGCGCGAAGAGATCTATCGGATGTATCTGGACAACTCGGCGTACATCAACAACTGGGACCTCGTCGACTCTTCTGCGCACAAGATCGTTGGTCCCTTTCTCGAAGACCGCGACCGAGACCTCCTGGAATCATTGGCCCGATCAGACGACATGTGGGAACGTCGCATCGGCATCATCGCGACGCTTCACTTCATCAAGCAAAACGACTTTGGCGACACGCTCGCCATCGCCGACATCCTGCTCAATGACCCCGAGGACCTCATCCACAAAGCCGTCGGCTGGATGCTACGAGAGGTAGGAAACCGCAATCCGGCGCTTGAGCGTGCTTTCCTCAAACCCCGGTACCGCGATATGCCGCGCACCATGCTGCGGTACGCAATCGAGAAATTTCCGGATGCCGAGCGCAAGCAGTACCTGAACGGCCTCGTGTGAACTTTCTCGCCGCACCGGGATTACAACAGTGATCTTCGGGGCATGGTGAGGCGCCGGCAACGCGCCAATTCCAGACCGACGGTGTGAGCACACCAGAAACATGCAGAAAACATGTTGTGCTCAAGCCCGTGACCCGGCTCGCCTGAGCCGGTTGATTCGGTGAGAAGCCGAAGCCGACGGTATAGTCCGGATGGGAGAAGATCACTGCCAGCGGACGGGCATGCGCCTGTCCGGCCGGCCTGCGTTGGGACGTCCGGGTAGCCTCGGGCGCCCCACCGTTGCTCGTGCATTGCACGCAGTGTGGACGCTCCCGCCCCTCAACATTGTTCAGGAGAAACTGTGTTTGAGGAGAATGTCGACGAGCGCTATATGCGGCGTGCGCTGGAGCTCGCTGAACGTGGCGTCGGCTGGTGTTCGCCAAACCCGCCGGTTGGCGCCGTCCTCGTACGCCAGGGCGTTGTAATCGGGGAGGGGTGGCACGCGCTCGCCGGTGGTGCGCATGCGGAGGTGGCGGCTTTGCGCGATGCACTGTCGCGACACCGAGCAGCTGATCTTCGCGGCGCGCACCTGTATGTCACGCTGGAGCCCTGCAACCACCATGGGCGTACGCCGCCGTGCACGCGGGCTATCCTTGAAGCCGGTATTGGCGCGGTAATCGTCGGAACAAGCGACCCGAATCCACGTGTCGCGGGTGGCGGTGCAGCGTTCCTTCGCTCCAGCGGTGTGACCGTCCACACCGGGATGTGCGAGTCCGAAGCGCGCCACCTGATCCGCATGTTCGCGTACCACACAACAGCGGGAAGGCCGTTTGTTGTGGCGAAGTTTGGCGCCAGCCTGGACGGGAAGACAGCGACGAGTGCCGGCGCCAGTCAATGGATTACCGGATCCGAAAGCCGCCGCGAGGTTCATGCCCTTCGGCATGCAGTGGACGCTGTCCTTGTAGGCGTTGGAACGGTGATCGCCGATAATCCCGCGCTAACCGCCAGGCGGGACGAGGCGTCCCGAAGTCCAACGCCCGTTGTTATCGACTCGTCGGGCCGCATCCCACAAACTTGCCGGCTCGTCGCTCACGCCGTCGAGCAGGGATTGATCGTCGCAACAACCAGCAAGATGCCCGTAGCGACGGAGAATGCACTTATTGCCTCCGGCGTCGAAATCTGGCGGCTACCGGCGGATGATCGGGGTCGCGTGCAACTTGCTCCATTGCTCGATCAACTGGGTGAAAGCGGAGTCCAGAGTGTCCTCGTGGAAGGCGGCGGTACCGTGCACGGATCGTTCTTCGACGACGACCTTGTCGATGAAGTCTGGGCGTTTCTCGCGCCCTCGATCATTGGCGGTGCTTCGGCGCCGACGGCCGTAGCCGGCCTCGGCTCGTCGACGCTCGACCATGCCGCTCGCTTTCACCGAACGGCCGTGGACATCGTTGGGGAAGACGTACTCATCCGCCTTGGGCGCAGAACCAACTAACCAGCAGATCGCACATGTTTACAGGAATTGTAGAAGAAACGGGACGCGTCGTTGCGGCGAGCCAGACGGACCAGGGATTTCGTCTACACATCGCCGCACGCCGAACGCTGGAGTCGACGAAGCTTGGCGACAGCATCTCAGTAAACGGTACGTGCCTGACCGTGACTGAAATCGACGCGTCGTCGTTTGCGTTCGGCGTTGCGCCCGAGAGTCTGTCGCGTACCAATCTGGGCACCCTGCACCCAGATGATCTTGTCAATCTGGAGCGCTCGGTAACACCAACGACGCGGCTTGGCGGACACTTTGTACAGGGCCACATCGACGGTACCGGTGTTGTTACAACGGTTAGTCCCGATGCGGAAAGTGTGCGGGTAACGATAAAGGTTCCTGCCGAGATGATGCAGTGGATTGTACCGAAGGGCTATGTCGCCATTGACGGCATCAGCCTTACGGTTGTTGACGTTGGTCCGGCCTGGTTCAGCATCATGTTGGTTCCATATACCATCGAGCACGTTGCGCCGGGTCTGCGCAGCGTCGGGTACCGGCCAAATATCGAGGTAGACATCCTTGGCAAGTACGTGGCAAATGTGATTGCACACACACAGCAAAAGGAAACCACATTCTTGCAGCAGTACGGGTCTTCGAGCGAGGCATAGAAATGAAAAGAGACTTCGATACGGTCGCATCAGCAATCGAGGCAGTCCGGGAAGGTCGGCCCGTCGTCATCGTTGACGACGAAGACAGGGAGAACGAGGGTGACGTTGTGTTGCCTGCCCAGTATGTCACGCCGAAGCAGGTGAACTTCATGGTGACACATGCACGCGGACTCGTCTGTGTTGCACTTCCACCCGAAGACGTTGAACGACTCGAAATACCGATGATGGCGGATATTGCCCGGGACCCGGGCGGCCGTGCAAACGTCAGCCCGTTTACCGTATCCGTGGAGGCGGCCGCGGGTGTCTCAACGGGAATCTCAGCACACGACCGTGCTCGCACTATCGCGGCGCTTGCTGATCCCGGCAGCACGGCAGCAGATCTTGTGATGCCGGGTCATGTGTTTCCACTGCGCGGCCACCCACGCGGACTGGCTGCAAGGAGGGGGCACACCGAAGCGAGCCTTGCCTTGATGCGCCTGGCGGGCATTCGTCCGGCAGCCGTGATCTGCGAGATAATGAACGATGACGGAACGATGGCCCGTCGGGGTGCCCTCGGTCAATTCGCTGCAAAACACGCGCTTCCAATCATTACGATATCGGATCTGGCGCTGGCAGAAGAAGCGGCGCCCGGCGAACACGCCGTCATCCCCCTACCAGGGGTTGAGCACGAGTCAAGCGCACCCCGACGTTCGGGCAATCAGAGGGCTCGGGGGAAGCTCACAGAATTTGCGTCGTTGCCGACGCGCTTCGGGCAGTTTCGTACCGCATCGTACGTTGATGACAGCGGACTCGAGCACCTTGTGCTGGCACGTGACGATGTGCGATTGGGTCACGCACAGCAGGATCTGGACGCGGTGCCTTTGGTGCGTGTGCACTCGGAGTGCCTGACCGGCGATGCGCTGGGATCGTTACGCTGTGATTGTGGGGACCAGCTTGACCTGGCGCTCAAGCGACTTGGTCGTGAGCCTGATGGGCTGTTGCTGTACCTGCGTCAGGAAGGACGAGGTATTGGTCTCGCAAACAAGATTCGGGCGTATACCTTACAGGACGACGGCCTCGATACGGTGGAAGCCAATGTGTGCCTGGGCTTCCTCCCCGATGAGCGTGACTACTCGGTTGCCGCCGAGATCCTGCGGTGCCTGTCGGTCCGTCGCGTGCGGTTGCTCACCAACAATCCGGACAAAATCGGATCACTTGAGGCAAACGGCATCGCTGTCGAAGAGCGCGTCCCGCTATCCGTCTCGCGCGCCCAGAACACCGCCTACCTGCGGACAAAGGCCGAAAAGTTACAGCACTTGATTTAGACTCTGGAGATTTGACTATGTACTTCGACGGACGCTCCGTGTCGGTTGCTGACGCAAGGTTTGGTATTGTAGCTTCCCGATGGTATCCCGAACTGATGGATCAGTTGATTGCTGGTGCCCGCGACTGGCTTCTTGAGCACGGGGTGCGTGCCGGGGCAATTGATCTGGCGCGTGTACCCGGCAGTTTTGAGCTGCCAATGGGCGCCAAAGCGTTGGTTGACACAGGCCGATATGATGCGGTGATTTGCCTCGGCGTCGTAATCCGGGGTGAGACGACGCACTACGACTACGTCGCCGGTGAGTCAGCGCGCGGCATTACCGAGCTTGCCATCACATCGGGCGTACCTATCCTGTTCGGCGTTGTGACGTGCGAAAACCGCGACCAGGCGATTGCGCGCTCGGGTGGTTCGAAGGGAAACAAGGGCGCGGAGGCTGCGGAGGCTGCCGCCGAAATGGTTGGTCTCGTGCGCAGGGTCAGTGGTTCCTGACTCGTGGGTCCTGTGGCTACGCGCACCGAGCTTTCTATCAGAGCTTTCCAGCAGCGCTTTCTAACAGCGCTTTCCAACAGCGCTTGCTGCAGAGCCTGTAGTGGAGCTTGTAACAGATACGGGATGCGGCCGACCTATCCGTTACCGGTTTACCTGTCGCCCGTTTACGTGAAAACAATCTTATCCAACACGCATGTCTAGACTGTCCATCGCGCTCATCTTCATCGTGTTCGGCTGTGGATCGCCGGACGAGCAATCCGACACCACCGGAGCAGACCATGCTCAGGCACAGGCACAGGCTCAAGCAGCGCGGGCACGACTTGAGGCATCCGATGGCGGTCGCGTTGTGCTCCGGGCTATCGAAGCGCAGGGCGGCCTTGAAGCCTGGTACGCGGCGCCAACGAGTTCCTATGCGTGGGAATACGCAAACACCGGCGCCAACGCACACTTCAAGACGTTCATGGTCGTTGACAACAATTCGCGTCGAGCTTATCACACGATTCTCGAACAAGCCGGTGCCGATTCCACCGCGCCGGCGACCGGACGATTCGCGTGGGACGGTACGCGCGCCTGGATCAGTCCGGCCAGCCTGTCCGGTCCCAATCCCCGGTTCTGGTCGCTGACCGGCTACTACTTCCAGTCGATTCCGTTTGTGCTCGCCGACCCCGGCCTTCACTACGAAGTGCTTCCGGATGCCCCACTCGACGGCGTCCCGCACGAGATGGTGCACGTGTCATTCTCGGCCGGCGTTGGCGATTCGCCGGGGGACACCTACACGCTCTACGTCGACAAAGCGACGGGACGGGTATCCGCAATCAGGTACACGGTCACCTACGGCCAGTCGCTGGATGAAGCACGGCAGGGATCGCCCAGTGAAACACTGTTCTACTATCTTGATCACGAATCCGTTGACGGCCTGACCGTACCGACGCGCTTCGAAGGGTATCGGTTTGCCAATGGCGAGAAGGGCGCAAAGCGGAGTGAGGCGTTTGTGTCGGATATTTCTTTCCGGCGGGCGTTTGATGAGACAAAACTGGAAATGCCGGATGACGCGCGTGTTCAACCAAGGCCATCAGACGACTAGCGCGGCTGTCACGCTTGCCGTACTCCTGACGCTGATCGCAGCGGGTACGTCTGTTGCTCAGGAGTCCGTTGATTTCCGTTATGCCCCGCACAAGTGGTTTACGCCGATTGGTCTGATCGACGACTGGCAGAAGTCGCTGGTTGATCAGGACGGCCGGCTGACCTACGACTTTGGCCCGGGGCCCTACGCGGTGGGCAAGACCACCATTGCTGTGGTGCCGTCGTCTGGTCCCGCTGACACGACCCTTCAGACGCTGTTCGACCCGCGTATCCCGGTCGTTCTGTCACGGCACGCTGCTCAGGACAAGAACTGGTCGCAGATAGCCTTCGGGCTTGTCCCGCGCGCCGCGACAATCCGGCCATCCGACACGCTGGCAGACGGATTGGCCTCGCGCGCCCAGGGGCTTGTTGGATCCGTAGCCTGGGGTTCGGCTATCGAGGGCGTAGATGTGGCGTTTCAGAGTGTCGCCTGGGGAACGGGGCGTTCGATTGAATACAACATAACCGTTCCGCCGCATGAGGCCAGGCGTATCGCACTGGGCTTTCGTGAGGTCTATCGCCGGGGGCGAATAAAGCGGACGATGGACCTGATTGTTGAGGGTGCTGGCGGCCGATCTGTTGACCTCATCGAGGTCGGAGCGCGTGACGAGCCTCAGGTCTTTTTCTTCAATGCGAGCGACGTTGATGGCGACGGCTCAATACACGTTGAGGTTACTCCAACGCGCGACGCCCAGGATCCCAACGTCTTTCTGAACGGCATCTGGGTATTCGACGAAGGGAGTGAGGTTGAGGCTTTGGACGTTGTCAGCGGACGTGCCCGCGAGGTCGCCGAGACTGTCGTAGATGCGGGGACGGAACTGCGTCGCGAAGGGATTGTCCGCATGGACGTCATCCGGACCGTGTTTGACCGCGCCGCCTCTGTTCGCGCGGATGCCGTTGATCCGGATCCCCGGGTGCTCGTGACGACGTTGCGCTCGCTTGTCGCTGATCCTGCCCACGGCGTCCTTGCGGGAGAAGGAGGCCATCCGTTTATCATGACGTCTCCGCACTTTGCGCACGCCGAGCGCACGGCATCGGGATGGGAGCTTACGTTCGCTCCCGGAACGCGTGCGGTGGATGTCGTTGCTGTCGAGGGTCGCGCACCGAACGATCTTGTATTTCCAGACCTGGACGCCGAATTCGAGCGTACCGTCGACTACTGGCAAGACGCCGATCTGCCGTGGGGCAGACTTCGCGTGCCCGATGAGGCAATACAGGGCCTGATTGACGGAGGCATCCGAACGGCATATCAGATCAGGGAGGTCGTTGACGGGTATCCTCAGTTTCAGCCCGGGCCGTCGGTGTATCGCGGCTTGTGGTATGGTGATTCACAGTGGGCTGTCGAGGCATTCAGTTTTGTCGATGACGGAGCCGCCGCGAGGGCAGCGCTTGAAGGGATGATGCGCTACCAGCGTGTCGATGGCCGGGCCGGTGTGATGAAGCCCGCACTGCTGCACAGGGAGACGGCGCACCTCGTCTTCGGAGCGATTCGGTATGCACGTCTTTTCCGTGATTGGACATGGCTGGACGAACACTGGGATTCAATCCGGCGCGGTGTGGATTACCTGATTGCGCTTCGTGAGCAAACCCTGGATGACACGCAGACGCTGTATCACGGACTCTTTCCGCCCGGCCTCACAGACGGCGGGATTGGCGGCATCGGGCCTTCATACGGTAGCATTTACTGGGGGCTTATTGCTCTGGCTGAGGCGTCGCGCGCTGCCGAGATTCTGGACCGCGAAGAGGCGGCACGATGGTCGGATGCGTACAACGCCTTTGACGCTTCATTCCGGTCAGCCGTCGCTCGCGATGCCAGGACCGACGCTGACGGTAACCTGTTTCTTCCGGTCAAGATGGACTTTGATCCGGATGTCGATGAGCCGCAGCGGGGACAGTGGGGCGTCTTCCACGCACTCTACATCGGGCAGATCTACGCGGACGATGATCCGCTCGTCACCGGCACGATGCGCATGCTCGAAGACCGAACTGTCGACGGGCTTGTCGTCACACCGGGATGGCTCGACGGCGGCGTCTGGCCGATCTTCGACGCGCACCGTGCAATGGCGTACAACTGGCTCGGTGATGCGGACAAAGTTGAAGAGATCCTGTACGCGTTTGCCAACCATGCGGCGCCCACGGGCGTCTGGGTTGAAGAACAGATGCCGCGTGGCTCCGGGACAAGGACCACCGGTGACGTTCCCCACACTGTCGGCAACATGCAGGTGATTCGACTTATCCGAACTGCCCTGCTGCTCGAAAAAGATGGTGACCTTGAGTTGCTACGGTCGATGCCGTTGCGTTGGCTGCGCGCCGGATCAGAGACGCGCCTCGCCGCACTGCCCACGTACTTTGGTCCTGTCACGATTCGCGTAACCGTCGATAGCGATGGGCAGGGCGGTGCGATCTGGGGGCAACTCCCCGTACCCGATGACAGATGGAACAAAGGCACAGCACGCCTGGGACTGCACCGAATTCGGTCAGCCGGTTTCACCCATGCCGGCGACGGCAGTATGCTGCCCGATCACGTTACCCTTGAATGGGGAGAACCTTTCCACATCCGCTTCTCCCGCAGGTAGACCGGTTACTGCTCAGATTCTATAACTTGGTCGGATGATGCCCTTCGTTGCTCTTCCCGATAGCGACGCAGTACGTCTTGCGTCATAGCGTCATAGTCGGGTCCGGTCTTGCGGGCGCGAACGCGCGGCGCGAAGATCTGCCAGAAATAGATAATGCTGACGAGAATGACCGTTGCGCATACGACTAACTCAATCCAACTGTCCGTAGACGGAAGGAAAGCCATGTGCTTTGCTCTTGAGATGACCCACCGGAACTAGTATCGGCGAACGCCTTCCGGCGGGTTAACCGTTCAGAGGCGCACTGTGACCAACGAAGCCCGGATTCGCACATTCTGCACGTTTACGCACCATGCTCGGCAAGCCCATTCTCATCATCAGCGGTTTCCTCATCGGACTGATTGCTGCATTTATGGGCGTCGCGTTTGCCTCGGCTACATCCGGTGCATCTTCGGGTATGATCTGGATCCAGATTGTCCCCGTGCTGCTTTTTCTTGTCGCGGCTGCTTTGTTGCGCCACTGCATTCTGTCGACGCCCATCACCGTTGTGGCCCTCGTTGTACCGGCTCTTCCGCTGGCGGTATACGGTATTCTGCAGGGTGCAGGCGACGCAAACGGAGCGACAAGAATTGCATCTGTCGCGGCGTGGCTCCTCGCCGTTGGTGCCGGAGTCGCCATTGGCGCCTGGCTTGAGCAACACCGTCCGCCGCAGAGTCGCGCCCGGTCGTCGTGGATGCTTGTGGGCCTGGCCTGGTTTCTACTGTTCCTCGTTGCCTGGCGCCTGAGTTGATGTCAGACGGGTTCAACGCGCTGATCTTTATGAGACAACTGCCATGACGATCCGTTGGCTGCTCGCTGCCGTTCACCTGCTCGGCCTTGGTGTCGGGCTTGGTGCCGTTTATGCACGTGCCTACGAGTTGCGGCGCATTCGTGAAGCTGGTGCATTGGCTCGTGCCCTCGTAGCCGACGCATTCTGGGGACTCTCAGCGCTACTGTGGATTGTCACCGGTCTGCTGCGCGCTTTTGCCGGATTCGAAAAAGGAACAGCTTACTACCTGCACAACACGCTCTTCTGGATCAAGATGGGGTTGCTGCTGGTGATCTTGGTGCTCGAAGTGCGTCCCATCATCCGGCTCGTAACCTGGCGACTTCAGCTACGCGACGGCACAGAGCCGGATCTGTCGGCGGCATCCGGCATGGCAACCACCAG
>JAUIJQ010000589.1 GCA_030431165.1 Rhodothermia bacterium
AACGAGTTGCGTACCGCTTCATACGTTCCCGGCTCGTACGTCATCCGGGCGACAACCACGAGTACAATTGTACTGAGGATGAACGACAGGATTATCGTCCGTACCGGCGTTCTCGATGGTTGTGTGGTCGTGCTGTCTGCCATTATTGGCTGCGTTGCTTTCGCCGCGAGTGCAAACCGCGGATGGCGAATGGCGGATGGCGGACGGCGATCGCCAGCCGCAAAAGTACTGCTTTTGCCCCAAAAGCGAAGCCGGACAAAACCTGGGCGGTCTTCGGACGTTGCAAGCGGCCATGGGACGTATCGTTGCAGACCTTCACGCGCACACCACGTTTTCCGACGGGTTGTATTCGCCGGATGAGCTCGCCGACCACATGGCCGCGGCGGGTCTTTCGGGGTTTGCCGTGACCGATCACGATACCGTTGCCGGTCTTGCAGACTCCGAAAAGGCTGCACATGCACGCGATCTCGACTTCATTCCGGGAATCGAGATGAGTACGCAGCTTGACGGCGTTGAGATGCACCTGCTCGGGTACTACATCAACGTCGCCGATCCCGCGATTGTCAGGTATACGACTGATGTGCCCCAAAAGCGATATGATCGTGCTGAGGCGATTGTCTTGCGGCTGAACGAACTGGGCGTGCCGATTGAGATGGACGAGGTCGCGTCGGTTGCCGGTGAAGGAACGATTGGTCGTCCACATATCGCCTCGGTCTTGCACCGGTCGGGGCAGGTCTCGAGCATGGCAGAGGCTTTTGGTCGCTACATCCGGGATGGAGCGCCGGCGTTTGTGCCGACGGTCAAGGTGAGCACGCTTGACGCAATCGAGATCATACATGGTGCCGGTGGGGTGGCTGTGCTTGCGCATCCAGGGCACTGGACCAGGCACTCAACACTGCTGACGCTGATTCGCGCAGGCCTGGACGGCATCGAGGTGCGGCATCCGTCGCACAAATCCTGGCTTTCGACTTACTATCGGAAGCTGGTTACCGACTTCGTCCTCGTCGCGACGGGCGGTTCGGACTTCCACGGACACCGCTCGGGTGAGGATCGGCATCTTGGAAAGTTCGGTGTCTTCGAAGACGAACTGAGTGCCCTGAGGACCGCGCATCATAACCGACTGAAGAGCGTCGCGTGATGGTGTCACAGAAGGTCGCTTTTGTTTCGGTAGGCCGTGCGCACGCGTCGTTCCGTGTTACATGGTTGGTTCGTCGGCTGGTGCCCCTCATCGTGTTTCTGAGTGCCGCGCTGCAGGCAATGCCCGCGGCGGGCCAGGTTGGCCAATGGACGGCGCACACGTCGATGCGACGGGCGCTGTCAATTGACAGTGCGCCAACACGGGTATGGGTTGGCACCACCGGTGGTCTGTTTTCGGTAGACCGAGCGACATCCGAAATTGATACCTATACAATTGTGCAGGGCTTGCACGCGGTCTCGGCGTCAAACGTAGCCTGGGACGAAGCCCGCGGCGTGATCTGGATCGGATACGACGACGGTGCCCTGGACCGGCTTGATCCTGCAACCGGAACGGTTCAGACGTATCGGGACATACAGCGCGCGGTTCAGTTCTCGTCGCGCCGAGTCAACCGCATGGCCCTCTCTGGCGACTCGCTGTATGTCGCGACCGATTTTGGACTCGTTGTGTTTGACGCTGAGCGCACGGAGGTTCGTGATTCCTACAGCCGCTTCGGAAGCTTTTCTGCTGCGATCCCCGTACTCGACTTTGCGTTTGGTCCTCTCGATGATGGTCGACCAGGGATCTGGGTCGCGACGCAGGAAGGAATTGCTTCGGCCGCTACAGACGTAATCAATCTCCAGGATCCGGCGGTCTGGGCTGCCGAGGCAACGCCGGGCCAGAGCCAACCGCTGTCGATTGCCGCCTTCGCTGACAGCATCTACGTTGGAACCGAAGCCGGACTGATCGTCCGCACCGACGTTGGGAGTTTTTCTGAACGTGGGACCATCGAGCGCCCCGTGTACAGCCTGCGCACGTTGCCCGGCCGCGTTGTCGGCGCATCCGAGTTTCTGTTGTTTCAGGTAGATGTGCTTGGAACGGTGACCAATCTGGCGATCCTACCAGCTGGCCCGATCACGGTGAACGTCAACGGGACCAGCCAGCTGGCCGTAACGGTCACCCTTTCTACGGGGGAACAGTTCGCGGTGACCTCGGACTCAACG
>JAUIJQ010000590.1 GCA_030431165.1 Rhodothermia bacterium
CCTAAGGCAGTGCCGCGTTCTGAATCACGCGCAGGTGCGTCACAAGCTCCGGCTGCTCCAGTTCGCGGACGAGGATAAACGCGTCGTCGCCCGGTAACACGTCGTAACCCATACCCGGCACGTTCAGGTACGGGCCTTCAAACATGGCCCGCGGGCGCTCGAATGAGAACGACGGCCCGATGGTGACCGGCACGGCGTACCACGTGCGCCCTCTGCTGAAGAATAGTGTTCGTCCCGATTCAGCCCAGATGGGCTCTTCGCCCCCGTCGGTGGAGATCTGCCACTTCCTGCCATCCGGCGGGAACGAGCGCACATATACCTCCGACCTCCCTGACTCGCGCGACGTGTACGCTACATATCGCGCATCGGGCGAGAACTGCCCTCCCCACTGCAGCGACGGCCCATCCGCAAAGCGGAGCGAGTCGATCAATTCGCCGGACTGCATATCGACAAACGCAACGTCCTGACCAAACGACGTCGACAGGAAGCGACCGTTCGGTGAGAGTGAGGACGGTGCCATGCGTACATCGGCTTCGTAAATTAGTCGCCGGCTTCCCCCACCGGCCGGCACCATAACAATCGAGTCCCCGTCGTCATCGCCTTCGGCACGGGAGACGTACGCGATACTGCGACCGTCGTTGGACCACACCGGTGCCTGGTTTCGCCCGTCGGATGCCAATCGCCTGCGGACCTTTCTTTCAAGATCGTAGACGTAGATCTCTTCGCCCGGGTCGTTGATCACAATCGCAAGTTGTCGACCATCCGGCGAAAGCTGCATTGAACCAAAGATCTGCGGCTCAAATCCAAGATCTTCGGCGTTGCCGTTTGCATCGAGGCGCACGAGGCTTCCGAGATCCGTCGGTTGGCCAGGCGCATAGACTACCGTTCCGTCGTCTGCAACCGCATACTGGCCTGCGATCGAGATGGATTCTGTTCGCACGTTGTCGATAAACGGCGTCGCTTGACCGGTGAACTCGAGCCGATCAATGTCAAACGGCGCAATCATGAGTCGACCGCGGAGGGCATACACGATGTGTCCGCTTTTCAGGTAGCGGGCGGCCCATCCGTGCTGGCCGAGGGGCTTTTCCGTTTCCGGGTTGGCCAGGGGAATGATCGAGATTTCCGCAGGTCCCGGGCCTGACACCAGAAGGTGCTGATCACCCGGCAACACGTCAACATGGACGCGACGGCCCGGCCGCGTCATCGTGTGAAACGTGCGCGCGTTGATGTCGATAATCCGGATCTCTCCTGTCTCGACGTCTCCCGCAACGATCTGATCGCCAAACCAGGTCGCGCTCAGTGCAGAGCCAGGGATCTCGGCGATTACCAGGGGTTGTCCGCCTGTCCACGCAACACGCTTGACGACATTCTCAACCAGGAATCCGATCCAGTTGCCGTCGGGCGAAAAGAACGGAAGAAACGCGCCCTCGGTACCGTCGAGGACGGTGACTTCGTCGTCGTCGAGGGACCGGATCGCGAGCTGCGAAACGCCATTCTGGATGGTCAGGTACGCGAGCCGCTGTCCGTCACGGGAAAGCGCAAAAGCCCGGCGCCCCATACCAAGCGGTGCGTTTGCAACGGGAGACAACGGCACCGACCCGGGAAGGATGAGAGACAACCGCTTCGTCGACTGGTCCGGCGTGTCGCCCGCGCTGGAGCTGCCACGCACCATCGACAGGATCAACGCGGTGGCAACCACGCCCAGCAGAAGGCCTGCCGCAGCCCAGAAGTAGCGTGTTGACGCGGTTCCGGATCGCGCACTCTGCGTCGCGCTTGATTCAGCGCCGGCAGCCGCGCCTTGCGACGCTACTGAGCCTGCCGAAGCACTCGGCGTTGCCGGCGCTCCCGGGTCAACCACCAGCGGCGTGTTCAGCACCGCAGACAATCCCGATGTCGTAGCCTCGTTCTTAAGGTTCACAGCGCGCAGGTCAACCGGAATCTCGATTGTACTCTGGTAGCGCCGGTCCACATCTTTTGACAGGCACTTCGCGACGATGCGCTCAAGCTCCATCGGCACGCCCGTACGAATCGAAGTCAGCGAAGGCGGATCCGTATTGAGGATGTTGTAAACCACCGCCTGTTCGTACGCGCCGGGAAACGGCATCTTGCCCGCGATCATCTCGTAGATCACGGCACCCAACGACCAGATGTCGGATCGCTGGTCAACCTCAT
>JAUIJQ010000048.1 GCA_030431165.1 Rhodothermia bacterium
ACGGCGGCTGGGTCGCGGAGGGCGACCCGACGGAGACGGCGCTGCTCACCGCGGCGGGCAAGGCCGGGCTCGAGCGCGCGGCGCTGCTCGAGGCGTCCTTCAGGCCCTGTTCGTGTGTGCCACCGTCGCGCGTCGGGATGCCATTTACAAACGAATGAATGGCTTCGCGCGGCTGCTCGGTCCATCGCAGGACGATCTCGGCTCGTGCACCCGACTCAATGGCCTCCTGCTTAATAACAAATGCGTCCGGGTGTACCGGGCGTGCCTTGCTCTCCGTCAGTATCCGATCGAGGTACTCAGCGATTCCGCCCTCGTGGTGAAACTCATGCGCGCCACCGCGAACCTCATCCTTGAAGACGATCTTGAGATTTCCATTCAGGAACGTCTTGATTTCGAGCTGCTCTGCTATCAGTTCGGGATCAAATGTAACCGATGAAAAGATCTCCGGGTCTGGCCGAAAAAAGATCGAGGTCCCTGAGCCGCGCGTCGACTTCTTGACAGTCTTCAGCTTCGTCTTCGGTTTTCCACGTGCATAGCACTGCTCGTACGTCTTGCCGTCGCGTCGAACGACCGCGACCATCTCCTCTGACAACGCATTTACAACAGACGACCCAACCCCGTGAAGACCACCCGATGTGATGTAGTTGCTGCCGTCGAACTTTCCACCCGAGTGCAATGTGGTGAGAATGAGCTGAAGCGTCGGCACCTTTTTCTTCGGATGCATACCAACGGGTATACCGCGACCATTGTCACTCACGGTCGCGCTCTTTCCGTCCTTGTGGAGCGTAACCTCGATCAGCGATGCGTAGCCGTTCGTTGCCTCGTCAACGGCGTTGTCAACAATCTCCCACAGCAGATGATGGAGGCCGGATTTGCCAGTGCCACCGATATACATCCCGGGTCGTTTGCGAACCGGCTCGAGTCCCTCCAGGACCTGGATGTCTTTCCCGGTGTACGACTTGCCTTTTGCCATGCTTTCGTCTGATTGATCGACCGGCCGGTTATTCGAGTACCAGCTCGTACGTTTCGTATTCCACCGACCGGATGCCGTCGCGCTTGACGATTGACCGTCCTTTGTTACCGCGGTTCGACACGTCGTACTTCGTCGTCCGCACAGTCTCCTTCCGCCCGCGGGTTGTTTCCACAGTCAATCCTTCCCGTGCCGCGGTTGCGAGCGTCCAACCGACGATTTCGTCGCCCTTGCCGAGACGCATGGCGATGACACCTTTTGCCGCGGTCTTGACGACGGATAGCTGTTCAACCGGGAAAATCAACGCGAAGCCGTTCGCCGACGCCAGACACACATTCTCATTGCCGGCGGCAACCTCAGCCCTTACTACTTCCTGGCCGGACTTGAGGCGCATATACAGTCGACCGTTCTTTGTAGAGGTGTCGGCAAAGCCGGCAATCGGAATCCGCAAACCAAAGCCAGCCGATGACACGGCGACGATGTGCGGCCCGTCATTACCATCGCCATCAGCGTCCTCATCGAAGAGCGTCGACTGACTTCTCGGTGCAGAGGCAGCCGGCGCGGGCAATGCTCGGATGTCAAAGCTGACGACACCCACGACGCGCTCATTGTCCGAGAAATCGAACAGCTTTTGTACCGGCACACCGTAGCCCGTCGTCGATGGAAGCTGATCCACTCTGACTGTGTAGGCACGTCCGAAGCTGCTGAAGAATCCGACCGTAGCCCGCGTCGATGCGGGTAGAATCCACGCGACTGAATCACCTTCCCGTACACGGATACTGTCCCGGTCTGTGTACGAACGCTGCCGCTTGACCCAGCCATCGTTGGTAGCGATCACGTAGGCGTCTTCCTCGACAATGTAGTCTTCGGCAGAGTACTCGATCGAGGCATCGGGACCTACAATCTGCGTGCGGCGAACATCGGCGAATTCGTGTTTGACCGTGAGCAGTTCGTCACGCACCACCTCCCATCTTGCGGCCTCATCCTTCAACAGCGCCCGCAGGGCCTTCGCACGTTTCTCCTTGTCCTCGAGCTCCTCGCGTATTGCGTCGATCTCAAGTTTCGACAGCTTGTAGAGTTTCGTTTCAAGGACGGCATCGGCCTGGATGTCGTCGAGTCGAAACCGGTGCATGAGTCGCTGGGCAGCGTCGGCCTTGTTCTCGGATGCACGGATAATCTTTATGGCCTCATCGAGTCCATTGAAGATCTTCTCGAAACCCTTCAGAATGTGGATGCGCTTCTCAAGCTGGTCCAGATCGTACTGCAGGCGTCGTGTGACCACTTCCAGGCGGAAGTCCAGGAAGTGACCGAGAACGGTGCGCAGATCAACCTTTTCGGGCGCGCACACGTCTGACCCTTCCACCGGCACAAGAGCCGTCATGTTTACGTGGAATCGCGTCTGCAGCGCCGTATGCTTTAGAAGGTATGCCATCGCCGCGTCGGCCTTTGCACCCCGCTTGAGTTCTAGCACGATGCGCACATCTTCAGTCGATTCGTCGCGAACGTCAACAAGCTGCGGGACCTTCTCGGCGATGATGTGTTCCGCGATCGATTCTATCAGCGAGGCCTTCGACACGCCAAACGGTATCGACTCGATGATGACGCGTGTCTTGCCTTCCTGCCGATACTCGCCACGAACTTCGATCGGCCCCTCTCCCTTCTCGTATACGGCACGAAGTTCTTCCGGTGTATTCAGGATGCACCCGGCCGTCGGGAAGTCCGGACCTTTGACAAACTTGTCGACCAGTTCTGCGGAGTCCGTCTCGTGATGGTCAATACAGTAGACGAGTGCGTCAATTACCTCGGCCAGGTTGTGAGGCGGAATGTTGGTCGCCATGCCTACGGCAATGCCAACCGCGCCGTTTACAAGCAGGTTCGGAAACTGGGCAGGCAGGACAACGGGCTCAAAGATCGACCCGTCGAAGTTCGGCCGGTAGTCGACTGTTTGTTTCCTGATCTCTTCCAGCAACCGAATTGCCAGCGGCCTCAGTCTGGCCTCCGTGTACCGCATGGCGGCCGGGCTGTCTCCATCAAGCGAACCGAAGTTGCCCTGACCATCAACGAGCGGCATGCGCAGCGAGAACGGCTGCGCCATCCGAACCATAGCGTCATAGATCGCCGTGTCGCCATGCGGGTGGTACTTGCCCATCACCTCGCCGACAACCGTGGCGCTCTTACGATACCGCGAATCGGGGTACAGGCGCAGGTTCTGATACATCGCATACAAGATGCGGCGCTGTACGGGTTTGAGCCCGTCGCGGATGTCAGGAAGGGCGCGACTGGTTATGACGGACAGCGCGTAATTGAGGTATCGCTCACGCGTCGTCTCGTGCAGGGGGATAACCTGAACGGAAGGCATCGAAAAGAAGGCGGCGTTTTAGCGGCGCTTGCGCCGGGTGGGTCGCCAAAGCTACGAAACGGGAATCAAAAGTGGACCAGTCAGACGGCCTGGCGCGCAGGCGCGGCCGTGAAGAAATCGCCCGTCTCCGAGGTGTGGAACTGCAAAACTCGGGCCCTGGTCAGCAGGACCAGCGTCTGCGAAGCCTGCCTCGCCCGTATATCGGCGAGTTGGGCAAACTGGGTGACGGATATCCGGCCGTATCGATCCAGATAACGCATGAGTAGCAGCTCTTTTTCCCCGAACTCAAACGTCACATCCGCCGGACTGGCGGTACTCTTCATGAGACGCACGGCCTCTCGACTCGCCTCAAGGCTTTTATCTTCAACCCGGATGTAGGCTGTGCGGCCATCGCCGGTTACGACAAAGTGTGGGCGATCGGGGGATCGCCTTACTTCAACGACCACCACCTCCCGCTTGCGCGAGACCGGAATGCGCTGAAGCGAGACCTGTACAACGGGCGAGGTCGACATTTCAAGCGCCGCCTCCAGCAGATAGATCTGCTCCTCCGGGTCTTTTAGTCCGGCAATGGTCCCGGCGTCGTCGACACCAAGCAGAATGCGGCCGCCGTCGGTATTTGCGAAGGCAACGATCTCCTTGGCGATGCGATGTGGCTCGGGCACACGTCGCTTGAACTCGAGAAAAGATCCTTCTCCGAGTCGCACAATGCGCCTCAACTCCTCGTGCTCGCGGCCGCCTACCCGTTCCCGGCCGTTTCTGCTCCTGCTTCCTCCTTCCATGTATCCGATTGCATCTGGCTTCGCACGGCCGGCGAAAGCCAATCTTCGTCTCGTGCTTCACGTGCCATGAGCTCGCGCACGGCCACGGCGGGCTGCTTACCCTCAAACAGGATATCGTAAACCGCATCCGTAATCGGCATCTCGACGCGCAGACCCTCAGCCAGCGCCTTTACCGACCGGGTGGTGCGTACACCCTCAGCTACCATCTTCATTTCGGACATGACTTCCTGCAGCGTCTTGCCCTGCCCGATCTGCTCGCCAAGGTGCCGGTTCCTGCTGTGGCGACTCATGCATGTAACGACCAGGTCACCGATTCCGGCAAGCCCGGCAAACGTCGCCGCATCAGCACCCAGAGCAAGACCCAATCTCCGGATCTCGGCCATGCCCCGGGTAATGAGCGCTGCCTTCGCATTATCGCCGTAGCCAACGCCATCACTGATACCCGCCGCAATCGCCATCACGTTCTTTACCGATCCCGCGATTTCGACGCCAACGATATCAGTCGTGGCGTATACACGCAGCATGCTGGACATGAAGACCTGCTGGACCTCGCGGGCCACATCGGGATCAGGGGCCGCCACAACCACCGCAGTTGGTACACCTCCGGCAACCTCCTCCGCGTGACTCGGCCCATAGAGCACGGCTATGCGCGATTTCGGCACATCGGTGAAGACCTCGTCGAGTACCTGCGACGTCGTCAATAACGTGTCGTTCTCGATTCCCTTCGCAACCGATACCACAATCGTCTCGGGCTGAACGCGCGACGCTACGCGTCGTGCAGCATCTCGAACCGCATGCGACGGCGTAGCAAATACCCAGAAGCGCGCAGATTCAACAGCCGCACCGATATCCGAGGTAATTTCGACTGACTCCGGGATATAGGCGCCGGGTAGGTACGTCGGATTGTGGCGTTCCTCTCGCATGAAGCCCGCAGCTACTTCCCTTCGCGCCCACAGGCGCACGCGCCTTCCCGCGTCAGCCAGTGTAATGGCAAGCGCGGTGCCGAAGCTGCCGGCACCGATAATCGCTACCTCGTCGAGTGTAGGGTTCATGTGGCGTGTTCGCGTCCGGGGACAGCCTACAATTCACCACGACCCGCCATGCCACGGGCCGGCTTAAAAGTCCGGATTCTGTTCTCCGTACCGGCGAGTAACCGCGCGATATTCGAACGGTGGGCGTATATCAATCCGGCCGCGATAAGAAGACTCATCACAAAAATCGAAGCGTCCAGGCGATCAATCCCAAATACGTATTTCCGGATAGCTACAGTTGTTGGAAACGTCAGTGCCCCGGCGAGCGATCCCAACGAAACGTATCGCGTCGACACAACCACAACGACGAATACGAGCAAGGTTATCCACATGGACCACGGCGTAATCGCAAAGAGTACGCCCGCCGATGTATTCATTCCTTTTCCGCCACGAAAACCGGCCCAGACTGGGTACATGTGACCAACAACTGCCGCAATCCCGGCAATCATCTGATACAATACCGATGGGTTCCAGAACGGCAGTTCAATCAGGTTCGGCGTAATGCGAATTGTCGCTATGACACCGGCGGCGAGGAGCCCCTTGCCGAGGTCAACCATGGTCGCAAGTACGCCCGCCTTCCATCCCAGAACACGGAAGGTGTTAGTGGCACCCATGTTGCCGCTACCGTGCTGGCGGACGTCAACACCGTTAAGCGCCCGACCAACCCACAAACTTCCTGGAATCGACCCAACCAGGTAGCTGAGAACGATAATGACGATGGCGTTGGTCATGGTGGCGCAAGGGAGTCCGCGGGGGCGCTAGTCTACTATCGACTTGGACAGCGAATGTTTCAGTCGCTCTTCGGAACGACCTCACCAATTGGGAACGCGCTGAAGCCGAGGTCCGATGCCTTTCGAACAAACTGGTCACCGGTGCCGGCCGGCACGATACCAATCAGGCCGACGCCGAGATTCAAAGCCCGTCGCATATCCGATTCGGGAACAGCGCCCAGTTCCTGGATGAGTTCAAAAATTGGTGGCCGCGTCCACGCATGGTAGTCAACCGCAATATCCAGGCCGTCCCGCAGCAGGCGGGCTGTGTTGCCGGGGATCCCGCCACCCGTGACATGGACAAAGCCATGTGCTGCGGAGCGCGTCTCTCGGATAAGCGGCAGATACGATCGGTGCACCGCCAGCAGAGCCTCACCGATTGACATGCCACCAAGCTCGTCTGGTCTGTCGTCAACGTCGAAGTGCCGGAAGAGTACGTTCCTTGCGAGACTGTACCCGTTTGTATGGAGTCCGGTCGAGGACACACCGACGAGCTCGTCCCCGGCGTCCACCTTGCTGCCGTCCAGAATGTCTTCGCGTGACACCAACCCGACGATGGTTCCTGCCAGGTCGTACTCACCGTCATCGTAGATATCGGGCATCTCGGCTGTCTCCCCTCCGATCAGCGCGACACCGTTCTCGCGGCATGCGATGGTGAAGCCTTCTACGATCGAGACGGCGACATCGGGCTCCAGGACACCGGTTGACAGGTAGTCGAGGAAGAACAGCGGATCAGCACCACAAACAGCGATGTCGTTAACGCAGTGATTGACAAGGTCTTGCCCAACGGTATCGTGGCGGCCTGTACGGAATGCCACTTTGAGCTTTGTGCCGACGCCATCGACCGACGACACCATTACAGGATCAGTGTAGGCGCCAAAGTCGGGCGCAAAGAACACACCGAAGGCACCGATGTCAGCGATTACCCCCTGCGTGAACGTTGATCGGACAAGCGGCCGAATGCGACGTACCGTTTCCTCACCAGCCTCGAGATTGACACCCGACGACTGGTACGTTATTTCCTGTCCCTTCAAATCCGTGTTTGCTGCCATCTTCTGTTGTTTTGTCGCGGTCATTCGTCAGTGCCATGCGGTTCTGCCAAACCGCGACTGGATCCACGCCTGAGCGCGATGATATTTCGACAGTCCCGGCTCAAATCGACCAATGTCGAAGTCGTCCCGTTCTATCTGCGCTAGCACTTCAAGGGACAGCATGACAACGTGTTTCAGGTACCGGGCAATCGGGCGAGGTATTTCTTCAGCCAGTGGCATTCCACGAGCAAGTGCGTCGCGAATCCATACTATTCGACGCCAGACCAGTTTACGAACAGCCTCCGACGGCGGCGAGGCTACGATGTCCCGCTCGTCAATCGCAAGCTCGTCCAGCTCCTGCTTGACAAAGTAATTTCGGCCGGCCTCCAGATCATCCGGCGTACAAACAAGCCGGGATTGAAGGAAGAGCGCTTCACCTATCGCGCTGATACGCGGACGCTGAAAATCACGCGAAGCACCGCAAAGCGAGGCCAGCAGCATCGCGTGGGGCGCGACGTAGCCGTCCATAAACTCCTGCAGCGATCCTCGCGTATCAAAACTGACGGTGGGGCGCACGAGAGTTCGTGCGCCGGCTATCTGTTCCGCCAGCAGTGAGCGTACCCGGTCATCCTTCGCGAACTTGCTTAGCGGCAGCCAGATCACATCCTCCACCAAATCCGGTTTGCGACCGCCGCGAATCGCCTCAGCCTGACTGTCGAAAAAGAAGGCGAGATCCGCGCCGTCGAGCGCCGGCGCTTTGGGTGACGCGAGTGCTTTGTGCCATCCCCAGAACGCTGCCGCTGCGGTAGCCGACTCGCCTGACCACGGAGACTCACGAAAGGGAGGCGTTTCCGCGCCCATCCCGTATGTAGTGGCGGTCATTGTTCCTCCCCCTCGACATACCAGGGCGGTCGTTCGTTGCGCAGGAACGCATCCACACCTGCCCTGCAATCTGCAGTCTGTCGCGCCTCCGCATTCACCCGCGAGGCATGGTCAAGCGCGTCGTCGACACTGAGTCCCCGGATCTCTCCGATCAGTCGCTTTGTGCGGGCAACCGCGGTCGCACTCGTACGATCAGACACTTTTCTAGCCCATGCCCAGGCACGTTCGCGCACATCGGCTCGGGGAACGGCTTCATTTACAAGCCCCATTGCGGATGCCGTTGTGCCGTCGATCAAGCGCCCGGAAAAGAGCAGGTCGCGAAGGTCGGCATCGCCAAGGCGCTGCGCCACGAAGTGCATGATGATGGCAGGCACAAAGCCTATACGAACTTCAGTGAATCCGATGAGGGCGTCGGATGCGACAACGGCGTAGTCAGCCGCAGCAACGACACCGCCGCCACCTGCAATCGCGTGGCCCTCCACGGCGGCAACAACAGGAAACGGTGCGTTCCGCATCGTGCGAAACAGGCCCGCCAACAAGCGAGAGTCGGCGAGATTCTCTTCAAGGGATGCGGTTCTGAGCGTTTGTAACGCCGCCAGATCGGCTCCGGCAGAGAACGCAGGGCCCGAAACCTGCATGATGACCACGCGCGCTTCTTCCCGCGCGGCACGCTCAATGCTCGAGCGAAGCCGCTCGGCCATGTCTGCATTTAGCGCGTTTCTCTTGTCGGGCCGGTTGAGTGTAACTACCGCAATCCGCCCCTCCATCCGAAACAATACCGGATCGGCGGCCGGCACCCCATCCGCTGGTTCTGAGCTCACTGGGCTATGGCTTTCGCTGGAATGAGGCGAAAGATACCGAATGTAGCCGTAGATTCGCGGACCGCTCGCCTCCCCGGACTGACGGTGCCTTTGCGTAATCGATCGGCTCGATGTATCTGCTTGACCTAATCGGAACCTTCGTGTTCGCCGTTTCGGGCGGGCTCAGAGCCGTCCGCCACGAATTGGACGCACTCGGGATTGCCGTGCTTGCGATATCGACGGGCGTTGGCGGCGGACTGGTTCGGGACGTACTTCTTGGTGCCACACCGCCAGGCGCCTTCCGCGACGAAGCGTACCTGGCGATATGTCTCGCCGGTGCGCTTGCCGTATTCATCGCGTCACACAGGATCAACCCCGACTGGCATCTAATGCGCGTCGCCGATGCCATCGGACTTGGGGTGTTCGCCGCCGCAGGTGCAGAGAAGGCCGCTCAGTTTGGGCTCGGACCAATCGGGATCGTGCTAATGGCGGCTGTGACTGCGACGGGTGGTGGTGTAATCAGAGATATGCTGGTTCGCGAGGTCCCGTCTGTGATAAAGCGCGACTTCTACGCGACGGCGACGCTCGTAGGCGGCCTCGTCTACGTGTTACTGAGCAACGTCGGTTCGCCGCCGGGTATAAAACTCATCGCGGTCATCGCCGTGACTACCGGACTGCGACTGTTCGCGTTGCTGAGGTCGATCCGATTGCCGCGCACGTTGCAGCGGCCGTGACCGCTACAAGGTCAATCGGTTAGAATCAGCAGGCACGACGAGGGCCAAGTCAGGCACAAGGATCGGTGGCTATCCGGCGACTTCTTTGCCCGCGAGAAACCGCTCAGCGCGCAACACCATTTCTTCTGACCCGATGTAGAGCGGCGTGCGCTGGTGGAGCGCTTCAGGAGTGCGCTCGAGGATACGCTGGTGACCGTCAGACGCGCGTCCGCCGGCTTGCTCGACGATGAAGGCCAGCGGGTTCGCCTCATACATCAACCTGAGCTTGCCATCGGGATTCTTCTCGGTAGCCGGATAGATGTAGATGCCGCCTTTCAGGAGGTTGCGGTGAAAATCCGACACAAATGAGCCGATGTACCGCGTACTGTACGGGCGGCCGTCATGTGGCTCGAGCGCCTGCATCCACTTGATGTACTCGCGTAGGCCCGGTTCGAACGAGTTGTAGTTGCCCTCATTAATCGAATAGCTGCGGGCAGTTTTAGGTGTTCGGATTTCCGGATGCGACAACAGGAACTCGCCAATCGACGGTTCGAGCGTAAAACCGTTTACGCCGTCTCCGGTGGTGTACACGAACATGGTCGATGACCCATATACGATGTACCCCGCGGCAATCTGGTTCAGGCCAGCCTGCAGCGCCGCACCGAGATCGGGTTCACCGTAGTCATCGGGCAAGCGATAGATGCTGAATATCGTCCCCACCGACACATTCACTTCGATGTTCGACGAACCGTCAAGCGGGTCGAGGAGCACGATGTACTGTCCGTCCTGATCACCCGACTGGGTTGAAATCGGGATGGCCTCGGCGTGTTCTTCAGAACCAATCAGGCAGCACTCGCCGCCTCGCTTCAGGGCACGCACAAACTCGTTGTGCGCAAGCATGTCCATCTTCTGCTGGACCTCTCCCTGCACGTTGACCTCACCGGTCGTTCCGGCAATGTCGACGAGTCCGGCCCGGCGCATGTCGCGATTGACGATCTTACCCGCAACCGACAGGTCACGAATCAACCTCGAGAACGCGCCGGTGCTGTGCGGAATGGAATCCTGCCGCTCGATGATGAACTGCTCGAGCGTCTTGAAACGCGTGTAGTTTTGTCCCGACATCCAGGTCTCGAAGTTTACTGCGTGTTGCCCTGGGGCAGACACGTCGTTCATAGTTGACCAACCACATACGTGATCGACCCGACGCGCCCAATCTGAACAACAGTCCCTAGGCGCCCGCCCAGCCGTACATCACGCCGAAACGCTGTATTTCTTTGGCTGTATGTGGCGCTCGACTGCGCAGTGCCACAGCCGCCGTATCACCCTCTTCGGACGACGCGTCGGGCCAGAATGAGTGATACAAGCTAATCAATTCATTTGGCGTATCAACGTCGGACCACTCCGGCAGCACCACGAGGCGCGTGTTCAACGTTGATGCGCGAGCAAGCGTGTCATCAAAGACATCGCCGTGCGAAAATCGCATTCCCTGGAAAAGTGTCGGATACAACTCGTTCAGGCCCAGCAAATAGTAGCCCCCGTCGGTAGCCGGCCCAACCACAAGCGAGCCGGTCGTTTCCAACTCATCAAAGGCGCATCCCACGAACTCGATCGGCAACGTCGGATGATCTGTCCCGATGACCACGATGCGCTCGAATCCACTCTTGAAGGCATCCACAAACGCATTCAGCATGCGCTCGCCAAGATCCGCACCGCGCTGAACGTGCGTAGTCGCGCCGGCGCTCATTGGCACCAGCTCACTCGCCGAACCGATCGTATCGTAACCGTCGGGAGCGATGTGATAACGAACGGCGCAACCGAGTTGCTCGTATTGTATGGCCGCATCCGCGAGAAACGCGTGATACAGGGATGCCGCGTCTTCAGGTGAGATGGCCTCGGTCAGGCGCGTCTTCACATGACCCGCTTGCGGCACTTTGGCAAACACCAGCAACGCATTCATCGCATCGTCGCCGAAGAGCGAGCACGCCGCGCAAGCATTCTTGCGACGACCCTGTCAAACGCGTCGATCGCTCTGTCCACTTCTTCGTCGGTATTCTGGTGTCCAAGCGAAAACCGGATAGCCGTTCTGGCAACCGCCTCCGGCCATCCCGCAGCGAGCAGGACGTGGCTTGGCTTGACGCTGCCCGATGAACAGGCCGCGCCCGAGGAAACCTCGAGCCCCTCGACGTCGAGATTCAGCAACAGCATCTCTCCATCAACCGTAGCGCCCTCCCGCGGCGTGACAACTACGGTCAGAATGTGGGGCGACGCAGCCTGGGGCGTTACAACGGAGATTCT
>JAUIJQ010000591.1 GCA_030431165.1 Rhodothermia bacterium
TCGCTCTGGATTGCCAAGCACCAGATGAACCGCGAGTTCAAGGAGAAGTTCGGTGTCGAGATTCCGTTGATTCCGCTCAAGGAGACCGGTCAGATCCGCGCCGGAAACGCTACGCGCGTGAGCTGGAACGAGGTCTGCCCCAATGACGGCCGGTCGGAGATCTACCTGATCAGCAACCCGCCGTACGTGGGTTCGAGTATGCAGACCAACGAGCAGAAGATGGAGTTCAGGGGTGTCTTTGGATCTCGAGTGTTTTCGAAGAACCTTGACTACATTTCTCTATGGTTCGTCAAGGGTGCTGACTACATCGCGGGCACTCATGCTGAGCTGGCGTTTGTGACGACCAATTCTGTCGCACAAGGCGAGCATGTGAGCCTGCTGTTTCCGACGATCTTCGCCGCAGGAGTTGAGATCGGTTTCGCTTACACGTCGTTCAAATGGGAGAACAGTGCGAAGCGCAACGCTGGTGTCACGGTATCGGTGATCTCGTTACGTACCCCATCGAGTGCACCGAAGTACATCTTCACCGATGGGCTGCAGATCCAAGCAAAGAACATCAACGGCTACCTGGCGGACGCGGCAAACATCATCGCGGGACGGCGGATGACACCAGTATCCTCGTCTCTTCCGCCGATGGTTTTCGGATCGAAGCCGACAGATGGCGGCCACCTAGTCCTCGAGCCTGGGGAGGCCAGGCCGTTGCTTGACGAGTTCCCGGCAGCCCGCCAATTTGTCAAAAGATATGTAGGTGCAGCGGATTACATCAAAGATACCGAACGCTATTGCCTGTGGATCACGGACGCGGAAGCCGACCGCGCCGCAGAGATAGCGCCAATCGCCGATCGCCTACGCCTGGTTGCCGACTTTCGAAGCAGGAGTAAAGCGCAGAGCACTGTCGATTTTGCAAACCGTCCACATCGATTCAAACAGCTCGCATACAAGCCCACGGATTCAATCATCGTTCCCAGCATCTCGTCGGGCCGTCGCGAGTACATTCCGATCGGATACCTCGGGCCAGACACGGTTATTTCGAACAAGGGATTCGCTCTCTATGACGCGGAACCCTGGGTATTCGCGCTACTGACCTCAGCGATGCACATGGCCTGGACTCGGTCCGTCGGCGGACGCATGCGTGAGGACTATCAGTACTCGAACACGATCGTCTACAACAATTTCCCGGTGCCTCCGCTGTCGGATGCGTTCAAGGAGCAGCTGACGGTGGCCGCGTTGCGGGTGTTGGATGTGCGTGAGTATCACTGCGAGAAGACCCTGGCTGAACTCTACGATCCCGACGACATGCCTGATGATCTGCGGGCCGCGCATGCCGAGGTTGACGCACTGGTGGATTCGATCTACTCCAAGCGGGTCTATGAAACCGACGAGGAGCGTTTGTCGGATCTGTTCGCTATGTATGAGGCGATGACTACCGAGGAACAGGCGGCGAACTCCGGCAAGGGGGCTAGGAAGTGACCGGCACGGTGAACGTCGTTGATGTGACGTATGCGCAGACCGGTGCGTCGGTGAACACCGACACCTTGGGGATGCGGGAGATGCAGCGGCGGGTGTTCGCCAGGCGGGGCGCGCAGCATTTATTGATCAAGGCCCCACCGGCGTCGGGCAAGTCGCGGGCGTTGATGTTCGTCGGTTTGGACAAGCTGTACAACCAGGCGCGCAAGAAGGTGATCGTCGCGGTACCGGAGCGCTCGATCGGGGCGTCGTTCTCCTCGACGGACCTGACCGCGCACGGGTTTTTCGCGGACTGGGAGGTCCCCCCGAAGCGCAACCTGTGTATACCGGGCTCCACGGCGGGCAAGGTCACTGCGTTCATCGACTTCCTGGGCAGTTCTGATCCGATTCTGGTGTGCACGCATGCCACACTGCGGTTCGCGTTCGAACGCCTGGCACCGGATGAGTTCAACGGCACGGTGCTGGCGATCGACGAGTTTCATCACGTGTCGGCAGATACCGAGGCCAGTCGCCTGGGCGCTCTGCTGAAAGAGGTGATGGCCGGCTCAGACGTGCACATCGTGGCGATGACCGGATCGTATTTCCGCGGTGACTCAGTGCCGGTGCTCTCCGCCGAGGACGAAGCCCGGTTCACCCCGGTCACGTTCAACTACTACGACCAACTCAACGGC
>JAUIJQ010000592.1 GCA_030431165.1 Rhodothermia bacterium
GCGACGCCCTCCGCGGTCTCCTTGCTTACCTTGATCAGCCGATCCCAGCTGTCCTCGAGACCGATGCTGGCGAAGGTCTCGCGCATCAGGGTGTTGAACGCGGCACCCGACTCGATCAGCTCTCTGGCCCGCTCGACCGCGCGAAACAGCACGGTGCTCTGGTTGCGCTCCTCGCTTGAGAGGTACACGTTCCGAGACGACAGGGCGAGTCCGTCAGCATCGCGCTGAATCGGGACGCCGACAATCTCGACGGGAAAGAGCAGATCCCTGACCATTTTGCGAAGGATCACAAATTGTTGTGCATCCTTGAGCCCAAACACCGCAATGTCTGGCCGACAGGCGTGAAAAAGCTTGGCAACGACGGTTGCGACACCCCGGAAATGGTCTGGTCGGTAGCGACCGCATAGAACACGATCCAGTCCTGACGTGTCTACCCAGATGGCCTGTCCCGCTTCACCGTCAGGGTACAGGTCCTCAACGCCGGGCGCAAAGACGACATCAGCAACACCGGTCTCTGCGAGCGCCTGCAGGTCTGCGTCCAGGGTACGCGGGTATCGGGCGAAGTCCTCGTCGGGTCCGAACTGCGTCGGGTTCACGAATACCGAAACAACCACGTGTTCGGCCCGCTCACCGGCCGCCTTTACAAGCGCCATGTGGCCATCGTGCAGAGCACCCATGGTCGGAACCAATGCCACCGACTCACCCGCGTCATGCCATGCCGAGACCGTGCGGGACATTTCGGCGGCGGTTCTGTTTACCTGCGGAGTCACTGCGTCCATAGAATGCTTCCCGGCTACACCGGATGAACTGCCGTACGCCGCGAAGTATATTCAATTGTTTCCAGAAAGTGATTCCCGGCAACCAACACAGTCAAGGTTGAGACAGTAATGAGCGATTTCCGGATCGAAACCGATAGTCTCGGAGAGGTGCGCGTACCCGAAGATGCCCTGTACGGTGCGCAGACACAGCGAGCTGTTGACAATTTCCCGATCAGCGGGCGGCGCTTTTCCCGCGCCTTCATTCGTGCTGTGGGAATCGTCAAGTACGCGGCGGCTGAGTCAAACCGTGAACTTGGACTGCTTCCGGATGACAAACACAATGTGATCACGCAGGCGGCGCAGCGCGTAATCGATGGCGCATTTGACGATCAGTTTGTACTCGACATCTACCAGACGGGTAGCGGCACGTCGACGAACATGAACGCAAACGAGGTCATCGCGAACTACGCGACGCAGCTCCTTGGCGGGGACCTCGGATCGCGGCTGGTGCATCCGAACGACGACGTCAATATGTCGCAGTCGTCTAACGATGTGATACCGACGGCGATGCACGTGTCGGCGCGAATCGTTTGCGAGGATGAGTTACTTCCGGCGCTCGCCGCGCTCCAGGCGTCGTTGTCTGCCAAGGCCGTTGAATTCGACGACGTGCTAAAGAGCGGCCGCACACACCTGATGGACGCTACACCCGTTCGGCTGGGGCAGGAGTTTTCGGGTTACGCAGCCCAGATCGCCGCCATGCGACGGCGCATCGAGCAGGCCTCCCGGGAGATTGAGGAGCTGGCGCTCGGCGGCACGGCCGTCGGCACAGGGATAAACCGCCATCCGGAGTTTCCCCGAATTGCGATCAGCCGGATTGCCGAGCTCGCCGGCGTATCGTTCAAAGAAGCCGACAACCACTTCGAGGCGCAAGCCGCAAAAGACGCTTTTGTCCATTTGTCCGGCACGTTGAATATGGCGGCGGTGGGACTACTGAAGATTGCAAACGATATCCGGCACCTTTCGAGCGGACCAACGAGTGGGCTTTCAGAGATTCGCTTGCCAGCCATTCAGCCTGGATCCTCGATCATGCCCGGCAAGGTCAACCCTGTGATGAGCGAGGCGCTGATGATGGCATGCGCCCGCGTCATGGGTAACCACGTCACAGTCACGGTTGGTGGTCAGCATGGTAATTTCGAGCTGAACGTCATGATGCCCGTGATGGCGATGGCGATGTTGGAAAGCCTGCACGTGCTGGCTGGTGCCTGCAATGCGTTCCGCACCCGCTGTGTTGATGGGATCGAGGCTGACCGCGAGCGCTGCAAAGAACTACTCGAGCGGAATCCATCTGTCGCGACGGCGCTCAATGCACTTGTCGG
>JAUIJQ010000049.1 GCA_030431165.1 Rhodothermia bacterium
CAGACTTTTCAGTGCTGGCCGGTCCCGGCCGGTTCCTGGCTGGTCCTGGCCGTGTGAGTCAGAAATATGCCAGGGTCATCGAGCTACCACGAGCTTCCTTCGCTCGGTTACACGCCCCGCGTGTAGCTCGTAGACGTACAGGCCTGGCGCGACCGTTGCAGGCCAAGTAACGGAGTGCGCCCCTTCACCCAGATCAGAGTCAACCAGTGTTGCAACCGCGCGTCCGGCCAGATCGAACACGCGCAGTTGGACGCGGCGTGGTGTTGTGAGTTTAAAGTCGATTGTTGTGGTAGCGTCGGCAGCGACGGGATTGGGGTAGTTCTGACCCAGCGGCGACTTGTCGAACGAAGAGCCACGCGGCACCATCGCAAAATCACTGCGGACGACGGTCCATTTCACTTCCCTCTGTATGCCATTCGCGCCCGCGAGTGGATCGCTGTCGCGCACAACGGCACGAACCTCAAACTGCTCAGGCAAGAACCTGTCAGCGTCGATTGTGACAGCATTCGTTCCCGACGTTCCGCTGATACGTACGTCGTCTACAAACCATTCGACATCAAGGATGTGAGTTGTAGGCTGCACCAGATCAACGCTGAAGTGAATCGAATCATTTGTCGCCGTCGTCACGCGGGTTTCTGCTGGAAGAAAGGCGTCGATTGGTGACACGGTCCGGTAGATCGCGGCAACGTGTGCTTCCCTGCAGACGAGGCAAAAGCCGGCGCGGCCGGTCTGGTTTCGCATCTTGCAGAACTGCTCGGGACGATACCAGCCCAGGCTACTCTGGGCCGCCCCTTCAAACAGGCCCACAACGTTGGCGTATTCAGGAGTGGCCGGTGTCGGAATTGGCGTCTCAGGATGGATGTGTTGACGCCACGGAATCTGCTCCCGAATGGTCGTACTTGTCGTGTTCGTCCCCTCGCGTCCTTGATATCCGCCGCCGTACTCATCAACTAGTCGGGCAAAGAGATGCCCGAGTTCGTGAATGACGATGTCATGCCCGCCGGACGTCGCTGAAGCCGTTGCAGACCACACACCCGCGCCACCTCCGGGGTTGTCCTGATTCACAAGCATAACCGGGAGGTCATATTGTGGGATTTCTGATTCCAGTACCCGCCTGAGCCGAAGATCTCCTTCCACCGTAAGGCAGATAAACTGACCCAGACCACCGCAGCCGTACTGTGATTCGAAATACGTGTCGCGGTACTGCCCCCACTTTGGGAAGTCGCTCCCTGCCTCTGCCGACTCAACAAAGAGGCCGTAGATATTGAAGAAGCCGGCATATTCATCGTACGGTGGCTCGGCCAAGATTTCTCTGGCGATCAGCGCAACGTCGGCGTCAAACTTTGCCTTGTCTTCCTGCCGGTAGCCCTCAGCAACCAGCACGATGTTCACACGATTGCCACGCGCACCGGACTCATACAGCGCAGACAATTGCGGCGATGGCTGTGCAACCACGTCGAACGCAGGCACAAGAAGATGCAACACGACAACCAGTGCTCCGAAAACACATTCAGCACCCACAAACCATCGGGGTGTGAAGCGATTGCGCGCTTGCGTAGTCATCGTTTCAATCAAGACCGTACATTCGACTCAATGTACCCTCCTGGTGACTGAGTCTTCAATACCAGAATAGTGCCCCATGGCTCGCCAACCGAGACCTTTGTTTGTCCTTACGCTGCCCATCGTCCTCTGCCTGCTGCTGCTGGGGTTACCCAATGAATCTCGGGCGCAGCAGCAAGGGGACGAAGCATTTCGCTACGATAACCCTTCACCGCGCTACGCGAAAGACGCTGGGCCGCGCGTGTGTATCGATGCGGCCCATCACAACTTCCACACCGCCGACGGACGGTATGCGCCATTTGCATCGCTGCTTCGGACTGATGGATTCCGGGTCAAAGGATCTGTGGGCCCGTTCAACACCGAGACATTGGCCGCCTGCGATGTCATGGTTGTCGCAAACGCACTCGCGGCGGCGAACGATGGAGACTGGACCTACCCACATCCGTCCGCCTTCTCTCGCGAAGAGATCCAGGCCGTACTTGCATGGATTCGAGAGGGCGGCAGGTTCCTGATGTTCGCAGATCACGCGCCGTTCCCCGGCGCTGCGCGTGACCTCGGCGCCGTCCTTGGACTCTTCATGGCCGACGTGTATGCCGACGGTGGATCCGGGTCCGGGCCGGACGTTTTTCGGTTGCGCGACGGAACCCTGATGGACCACCCGCTGCTTGCTGGCGGCATTGACAGCGTCGCAACATTCACCGGGCAGGCGGTTCGAATCACGGAGGGATGGGAGCCGCTGCTGACGTTCGGGCCCGACGCGGTTGCACGTTTTCATCCGCGGCAGATATTCCAGGACGAAGCGCAGAACTCCTGGTCGTCATTCCCGATTCCCGGCTGGACGCACGGCGCCACGCGTGAACTCGATGACGGTCGTATTGTGTTTCTGGGCGAAGCCGCGATGTGCTCAGCACAGGTATACGGAGAGGGACAACAAATGGGCATGAACCACCCGGGCGCACCGCAGAACGCGCTGTTCTGTTTAAGCGCGGTACGATGGCTCGCCGACGGCATCAACTGATCTGATGAGCGACCACCACAGTACATCCGGAATCCCGACAATTGATACGGCGCGCCTGCGCCTCCGGCCCTTTGCGTCAACCGATGCGACCGAACTGCAGCGGCTTGCCGGTGCGCGTGAGGTGGCGGCGATGACCATGAACATTCCGCACCCTTATCCCGACGGGGCAGCAGAGGAATGGATCGTGGTTCAGGCTGAAAAGTGGCAGCGGAGCGAACTTCTTGCGCTGGCGATCGAGGTGCTCGATACCAGAGCGTTTGTCGGTACGGTCTTGCTGAAACTTGCACCCGCACACCGTCGCGCCGAGCTCGGGTACTGGATTGGTGTGCCCTTCTGGGGCCACGGCTATGCGACCGAAGCCGCGGCAGCAATGGTCGACTACGGATTCACCATCCTGGGGCTTGACCGAATTGATGCGCACTACCTGGCAGGCAACGAAGCCTCGGGACGCGTCCTGCAGAAAGTCGGCATGAGGCAAGAAGGTGTCCTCCGACAGCACATCGTAAAGTGGGACAAAGCCCACGACAGCGTCGCGTGTGGCATGCTGGCCTCAGAGCACCAGCTCGGTCGAACCGGCAACTCAGCGGACTGACGAGATCACGCCTTATTGATCAACCAATCGCTCCCGAGCAAATGGATATCAGGAACCTCAGCACCCTTGATCGCGCCGTAACCAGATCGATAAGTGCCGAGAACCCCGATGGATCGAAGGGGGGCGGCGCGCGAGCGAAAGATGGCGTTGGTGCCATTCACGCCCGCGACCTGGGACCCGGATGGAAGATTGCGCCGGCCATCAAGATTGAACCGGGCGAGGTTGCCGTACTCGCTGACGTCGAGGGCCCGGGGACTATCGAACAGATCTGGATGACGCCGTCCATGCCATGGCGATTCGGAATAATCCGGATCTACTGGGATGGTCAGGAGACACCATCTGTTGAGTGCCCGGTCGGCGACTTTTTTGCGTGCGGATGGGACGCGTTTTCGCCACTGTCGTCGCTCGCGGTGTGCGTAAATCCGGGCAGCGCGCTGAATTGTTACTGGCCAATGCCCTTCAGGCGCCGATGCCGGATTACGTTCGAGAACGTCCGCGACGAAACAACAACGCTGTACTACCAGATCAACTATTCGCTGGGGCCGGTGAGCGACGACGCCGGGTATTTCCATGCGCAATTCCGACGCGTAAATCCCCTGCCGTATCGCGAGGTCTACACGATACTCGAAGGTGCAGTGGGTCGCGGCCGATACGTCGGCACGTACATGGCATGGGGCGTCAACAATGCAGGATGGTGGGGCGAAGGTGAGATCAAGTTTTACCTCGACGGCGACCAGGAGTACCCCACCATCTGTGGTACCGGAACGGAAGACTATTTCTGCGGATCGTACAACTTCGAGAACAAAGCAACGAAGGAGTATCAGGAATACACGACTCCGTACGCCGGATTGTCGCAGGTTATCAGGCCCGACGGACTCTACAATTCGCAGACCCGTTTTGGCATGTATCGCTGGCACATCACCGACCCCGTGCGGTTTGATCAAGACATCCGGGTAACGATACAAGCGCTCGGCTGGCGCAGTGGGAAGCGTTACCTGCCGATGCAAGACGACATCGCATCGGTTGCGTATTGGTACCAGGAATTGCCGACGGTGCCGTTCCCGGGGCTGCCGGACAAAGACTACCTGGAGATCATCTAGTCATCATTCATAGACACTGCGGAAGTCATGTCAGACGCCGTCATCATCCCCACACTACGTTATCGCGATGCACCGGCCGCTATTGACTGGTTGTGCAGCGCGTTTGGATTTGCGCGCCACCTTGTCGTCCCCGGACCTGACGGAACGATCGCGCATGCACAACTGACGTTTGGCAATGCGTTCGGGAGTGGCATGATCATGCTGGGGTCAGCGCGAGACGATGACTTTGGAACACGTCAGCAACCGCCGACAGAGGTTGGCGGACCGGTAACGCAGAGTCCGTACATCATCGTTGATGATGCGGATGCACACTGCGAGCGTGCTCGTGCCGCCGGCGCCGAAATTGTCTACGACGTTCAGGACCAGGACTACGGAGGGCGGCTCTACTCGTGCCGCGACCGGGAAGGTCACCTTTGGAGTTTTGGGACGTACAATCCGTGGATGGGCTGAGCATGGGGGCCCGCGAATGCGTACACTGGCTGCGCCATCGCAGTGACTTGCTTAGCGAGAATGCACTTCTACGTCGATCCGATGAACCTGAACAGCGCCCTTGTTGGGATAGCTGCACTGGTTTCTGCCTGGTACTTCGTACGTGTTAAGCAAAAGTCGACCGCGACGTGGTTCCTGCTTGGATTCCTCGCGGCGTGGGCCTTCAACACAATCAGCGTTTCTCTTTTTTCGTTCGCCGATCCGGCCATTCGAGTCGGCGCTACGTTCTATCTCTCTCCGTTTGGATTGATCACGGTAGCGGTGAGCGGGCTTGCCGGCGTTATGCTCGCCCAGGCGGCGTACCGCTTTCAGGGGACGCCATACCCACGTGAGGCAAACGTCGTACTCCTCGTTTCGATTGCATCGGTCGTCGCGTTCATTTGGTCAAACCTGGACTCGCCGCCGTTAGCTGTCGGCGGCACCAGATGGCTTTCCGGATTCTGGGCGCTGTGGGGTGTGGTTGTAATTGCGAGGAAGCGCCTCGGTGCGTTTGCGGCCGGGCTGAGTCTGCGCGCCCAAAGGGGAATCGTTGCGGTAGGAGGATTCATTCTCATTGTGGTCCTAACCGAACTTTTCCAGGGAATCAACTTCATTCAGGGCAGCTCACAGACAGTCTGGCAGTTTGTCCTTGGCCAGATCCTGCAGTTCACCGCGGTACTTGCATTCCCGGTCGTGTACGTTCAGTATGCCCCTGAGCCCACCACCTTTCAGGTAAAACTCGTTGGCTTTGTCCTCCTCGTTGTGCTGTCGGTATTTGGCATTCTGGGCGCGCACGAGAGCGTAATGGATGGTCGACGAATTGCTTTCGACCCCGCACCCGAACCGCAGACGATAACGTTTCTCCCCGACGGCGACGGATTCAATGTGACGCGACAGGCACTCAAGCACGAGACTGAGTTTGGCCGGGATCTGAGACTCGCGGATGACGAGAAAGTCGTCATCGATCTACCCTTTGCGTTCCCGTTTGCCGGAGACAGTCTGCGGCGCGTCGTCGTCTCCGCAAACGGTGCAATTGAACCGACCGACGATCCCTATTCCTTCCCCGCGTTCAGCTTTGAAATCTCAACTGCCAGGGAGAGAGCCCTGATCGCGCCATGGTTCACCGACCTCAACCCGGGAGCGGCCGGCTCGGTGAATGCACGCGTGGACGATGACGCGCTCGTTGTGACCTGGAGCGATGTTCCCGAGTGGAACTACTTCGAACCATACACCATTCAGGCGATCCTGTACGCCAGCGGCCAGATCGACTTCAACTATGTCGAGCTGCCATTCGACACGTACGTCGGCGCGACCGGCATACTGTCGAAACCACCGGCGTCGGTCGAACTTCTCACGGCGCGGTCCGCGGAACAGATCGCGAACTTCACCCCGGGGCTTGATCAATACCTGACCAGCGCTGCAGTCGCCAACCCATTTTCCCTCTTTGATCGACGCTGGGAGTTCAAGTCGTTCCTGCACGGGGAGACACTGCCATACCTCCGCGTCGTTCTGGGTACGCTTGCGTTTATCTTGCTTGTCGCTCCGTTTTTCTTCGGACTCTCACTTACACGCCCGCTGGACCGACTCATGGGTGCCGTACGACGTGTCAACAGCGGCGACCTTGACGTGGAAATCCCCGTCGTTGTGCATGACGAGTTCGGCCACCTGTCCGAGAACTTCAACCAGATGACCCGTTCTCTGCGAACGTACGCGAGCGAAATGGAATCACTCGTCGCCGCGCGGACGAGCGAACTGAATGCATCGCTCGAGACGCTGAAGTCAACTCAGGAACAGCTCGTTCAACAGGAAAAGCTTGCTTCACTCGGGCAGCTTACAGCCGGCATCGCCCACGAAATCAAGAACCCGCTGAACTTCATTAACAACTTCGCTGAACTTAATGTCGAACTGGCTGATGAACTGGCAGAGGCGTCGGCGGCCGGCGAAGACGTATCGGAGTTGATTGCTGATCTTCGGCAGAATGCAGCGCTTGTAGCAGAGCATGGAAAAAGGGCCGATGGCATTGTTCGCTCGATGATGGAGCATGCCCGTCACAGCGGCGGCGAGCACGAGGCGACGGACGTCAACCAGTTTGTCGAGGAGTACGTGAACCTGGCCTACCATGGACGTAAGGCAGCCGTACCCGACCTCAACGTGGAGCTCATTCGCAACTACGGGACCGACGTCGGCACCGCCCCCCTCATTCGGCAGGACCTCGGCCGCGTTCTCGTTAACCTCGTATCCAATGCGCTCGACGCAGTTGCCGATGACGTGTCCGAAGCGGCACCGGTTGTGACCGTCTCAACGAGGCGAGACGTCCGGACCGACACGGTAGTTATCGAGGTCGTGGATAGTGGCCCTGGGGTTCCGCCTGAGCTCAGACAGCAGATCTTCGAACCATTTTTTACGACGAAGCCGACAGGCAAAGGTACCGGCCTCGGCTTAAGCCTGAGCTACGACATCGTTACGAGCGGCCACGGCGGCACGCTGGAACTGGTCGCGTCAGGCGGGGGCGCGCACTTCGCAATTCACTTACCGGCCTCGGCGTCCTAAAATTGCTTCGTCAGCGCTGGCGCCACGCTCCCGGGCAAGCAGGTGCCAGCCGGCAAGCCCAAGCACGGGGTCCAGGATCGCGAACGTCCACAGCAGGTGTGGAAAGACGCCGGACATCGCAATCGGGATCAGGACAAGTGGTACCAGGATAATCCGATCCAACACTGACGCGGCTACCACCTGCCGTCCACCAGACCGTCCGCCGAAGAAATAGAACCAGCCGACAACCGCGACGGTCATTCCGATAATCCGCACAAGTGCGGCCTCGCTTCCCGCAAACGCTGGATCACGGAATACAACCTGGACGGCGCCAGGCCACAGTAGCACCAGCAAACCAGCAGCCATGTAGAAGATGCCGTTCATCGCGACGAACTTCGACGATGTCGCCAGGCTCGAAGGTGTTTCTTTGAGGTCTGCGAGGAGTGGCATTTGCGCGTAAAGCTAAGCTGTAGCTGCCCCGACAGCAGGTGGAGCGCGGCGATTCAGGCCGGCAGCGTTATGATGAAAGTTGCGCCACCCGGCTCTCGATTCTCCACCTGCATGGTCCCACCATGCGCCTTCGTCACAATGTCGTAACTGAGCGACAAGCCGAGTCCCGTGCCCTCACCCGTCGGCTTGGTAGTGAAGAAGGGTTCGAAGATCTTGTCGCGGATATCATCCGGAATGCCCGGCCCGGAGTCGCTCACAGCGATCGAAACACGGCCGTTGGCGCGAGACGTCGCTACCCGAAGAACCGGCTCATCGGCGGCGCCGTCCAAACCAACGGCGTAGAATGCGTTGTTCAGCAGGTTGAGCAGCACGCGGCCAAGCTCCTGCGGCTGCCCCTCGATCGTTCCGGTCGTTGGCGACAGTTGCCTCGTGACATCACACTGAAACGAGTTGTTGCGCGCACGCATTCCGTGCCACGCCAGATCGACGTATTCCTCGACAAACGTATTTACGTGGATCGTCTCGCGCTCCGACGAACCGCCACGGGCGTGCTGCATCATGGAGCGCACGATGGAATCGGCGCGCCCGCCGTGCTTGGCGATTTGCCGGGCGTTTTGCCTTAACTCGTCGAGTAAGACCGCCGCCTCGTCAGAGTCCCCATCCGACAGCGCAGCTGCAAGCTCATCCATGAGCTCTCCACTCACCTCGGCGAAGTTGTTCACAAAGTTCAGCGGATTCTTTATCTCGTGCGCAATGCCCGCGGTGAGCGACCCCAGTGAAGCGAGCTTTTCCTGCTCGATGAGTTGTTTCTGGGTCGCCTGCAGGTCTGTCAGTGCTTGCTCGGTGCGGGCTTTTTCTTCGAGGAGCGCACGGTAGTCTTCGTCTGCCTTCTTCAGATCGTTGTAACGCTGGTAGGCGAGTTCAAAAACGCGAGCGAAACGAGGGTACAGCTCCTCTGCATGCTCCTGCGGCGCTGAGGTGACCACGGCCAGGAATCCGTCGCGAAAGAAGGCTGAGTGATTATACGAGTATTCGGGGCGAGCCCTTCCGGCTAGCTCATGAAAGCTATTCAGGGGCAGGCCGGTCTGCTCCGCAAGGAAATCAAGATGATCCGACAGTCCGTCGGCATCGAGCACCTGCAGTTGATACGGATCCTGGCGTCGCCAGCCGGCGAGCTTCTTCCGGGACGACTCGTCGCCTGAATAATCTACCGTGAACGAGCCGTCGAACGCGTCGCCGTCGGGAGTAGTCAGGAAGGTTTCAACAAGGGGCCCGTCACCGTGTACAATCGCAAACCCGCACGTCTCCATTTCTTCGCGCGGCATCCCGAGGTCAATGAGCTGCCTGAACAGTTCGCGGCCGACGTCGAGCAACTCACTCGCGGAGTCCATCGCCATGGTGCGTGCACGGACGCGTTCCAGGGCAACCTCGATCCGCGCTTCCCAGGCCTGCGCCTCGGCCTTCTTGAGATCCAGGAAGCGTCGGTATGTGCGCTCGAACTCCCGCGCGAATCGCACCTGTATGCGAACTTCCTCGTCGGTAAACGACCGAGGACCGCCGGCAGCAACGACACCGTACTTCATATAGGCGTCGACCCGAAAGTAGCCGTCTGGGTTGAGTCGGATCCAGTCTTCAGGCGTCTGACCGGATGCATCGAGGACGATACGGAATGCCTCTACCCACCCCGGCAGTTCTTCGGGTGATACAAACGATTCCGACACCGTCTCGCCGCGCCTCCAGGCATCGATCGACGGATCAGACTCGACCTCCTGAAACGGAAACTGGAGCGTCTTCCCACGGACGTTCTCAATGGGGTAGGTTCTGGAGTAGCCGGTCCACAGCGTCCAGGCTTCGTCTTCAGGATCCTGCAGGAGGAACATCGCGCCGTGAATCTGCATGCCCAGCTTCTCAAGCTGGTCGGCATACGTCAGCGCGACGTCCTTCAGCTCGTCTGAGTGGTGCATTGCCATCGTGCGCGCACGTACCCGCTCCAGAGCCGCCTCGATACGGGCTTCGCGCGCCCCTTCCTCGGCCTGCTTCAGATCGAGGAAACGCGTATAAGTCTGTTCGAACACCTTGCTGAAGCGCATGAAGATGTCATGCGACTCAGGAGCCGGTGCAAACGTAATGAAGATGAGATAGCCGTACCGGTTGTACGCTACATGGTCGATCTGCGACGTCGGAAAGTCCAGGCCCGAGGCCTTCATTTCGCGCAGCACATCACCAACGCCAGGCAAGGTGCACAGCCATTCATAGTGAGCGGGACACTCGTCCTCGCCAATCTCATTGATGAGAAGCGAGTCGCCGCGCTGGCCGGCATCATAGTAATGCAGGAATATGCCTTCTCTGGGGGTTCTGTAGTGCGGAATGGTGCCACGTCCGTCGCTCCCCCACTCGATCGAGCCTCGCGGATCGTCGTCATAGATGTTGAATGCGCAGAACCATGTCTCCACACCCAGTGACTGAACCTGTTGAACGAGCTCCATCGACAGCTCGGCCAGTTCATCGGAGGACCGCATCGCCATGGATCGAGCGCGAACACGCTCGAGTGCTGCCTCTATCCGGAGCTCACGATTAGCCTTCGACAGTTCGACCGTGCGCTCGGCGACGTCGCGTTCAAGGCGTTCGGCGCGAGCGCGAAGTGCATCGAACGGAATCGACTCATCGTCCGCCTGGTCCGCCGAAGGCGTCGAAATGTGCGAATGGACAATGCGCCACGCGCCGTCGTCGTCGCGAAGAAGAACCTGCGTGCCACGACCAGCTATCTCAAGCGAGTCGGCACCGGTAGGTATCCGCAGCACAAGCACGTAAGATACCGTGGCCATCCGGTCATCGATTGGTCGTACCGAAAGAATGGAGACATCGACGTTCAAACCGTCCGGTGTGGCGGCGACATCCGCTTCGATGATCCTGCGCATGCCGTCGATTCCCGAGAAGACCTCGTGCTCGCCCGTTCCGAATCCGTCCACGGCACTGTCGAAAAACGCCATGATGTCTTCGACTGCTCGCTCTCCACGCTTCTCATACGTGCTGAAGAAGCCTAGAACCGTCTTCTCGACCTCCGCGACGATACGGTCTATGTGCGTCTGGGACAGACTCAACTTCGTGTCGTTTGATCAGAAGATGGAGCGAAGTCGAACATCCTGCGATTCGCGCGTGTCAGCCATGAACAACCGGTCGGATTGGCCTCCCGACGGTGGCGAGTTTAACCGCACGTAGTATAAGCCGTGCGGCTGACGTGCGGGATACCACACCAGCCTTCTCCTTTCGTTCGGTCGGTGAGGCGGGATATGGCACGCGGTACGACCCACAATCACTTAGCATTCTCGCAAAGCCCGGCATACTGAACAGACCTCACCATCGAAGAAGATCGGCACGGTGCGCCATGAAGTTCCAGAAGGGGCCCCTCAGGCAGTCGGCAGGATAATCGTAAAGCGTGCACCACCGATAGGTGACGGGTCGACCGTCATGCTTCCACCATGTCCACCCGTCACGACGTCGTAGCTGAGGCTAAGGCCCAGGCCTGTTCCTTGCCCTGTGGGCTTGGTAGTAAAGAACGGTTCGAAGATCTTCGATCGGATATCCTCAGGAATTCCCGGACCGTTATCCGCCACTTCAATAACGACACTACTGCCACCATTCGCGACAGCGCTGCGCGAGGTGCGCACTGCAACCGTTGGCTTGAAGTCCACTGC
>JAUIJQ010000593.1 GCA_030431165.1 Rhodothermia bacterium
TCGGGCGCACAAATCGATGCACTACTCGAGGCGATGGACGACATGAACATGGGCGTGATGGTCAACCTCAGTGGTGGATCGGGTGAGCGATTGCAGGGGGCTATCCGCAACATGAGTGGACGACATCCCGGCCGCTTCGTCCACTTCGCAAACATCTCCTTTGAAGGCATCGACGAGCCCGGTTGGGGTGAGCGAACGGCAGCGCAACTGGCGCGGGATGTCGCGAGTGGTGCTGTCGGACTCAAGATCTACAAGAACCTCGGTATGACGGCGGTCGACGGGTCAGGCGCCCGGATTCCGGTTGACGATCCGCGTATCGAGCCGGTCTGGGACAAGGCTGGTGAGCTTGGGATCCCGGTGCTGATCCATTCGGCTGACCCGGCGCCGTTCTGGGACGAGCAGGACCGCTACAACGAGCGCTGGTTTGAATTGAAGGAACGTCCCGAGCGAATTCGTCCGGCAGATCAGTTTCCTCCATGGGAGCAGATCATCGCGGAGCAGCATCACATGTTTGAGAAGCATCCGCAGACGACGTTTATCAATGCCCATCTCGGCTGGCTGGAGAATGATCTTGATGCGTTGGGCGCCCTGTTTGACAGATACCCGAACGTGTATTCCGAGACGGGTGCGGTGCTTGCTGAGCTTGGTCGCCAGCCTCGCAAAGCGAAGGCGTTCCTGACGCAGTACAAAGACCGGATTCTGTTCGGGAAAGATGCGTGGGGCCCAACCGAGTATCACGCGTACTTCCGCACATTTGAAACCGATGACGAGTACTTCGACTACTATCGCAAACGCCACGCCTTCTGGAAATTGTACGGCATTGGCCTTGACGATGACGTCCTTCGGCACATCTACTACAAGAACGCACTGCGTATCGTCCCCGGCCTGGATCGCAGTCTGTTTCCTACAGATTGACGAAGCCTGACGAAGCCTGACGAAGGCTGAGGAAGATCAGTGCAGCTGCACGATCACGACCGCACCGGGTGCATCATCTGACGCCTGGCCTATTGCCGCGACGCCCGCATCCAGGGCGACCGAAGATCCGAAGTAGACGCTGCCCACGTCGATAATGTGCTTTTGTCGCCAGGTCCCGCGGCGCCGTTGACCGGAATCGTCATCACCGGCGAACGCCTCGGCCGATACCGTCGAATCTGACGCCGACCCGCGGCGCGCCCTGGGGCGCTCATACTCGAACACGTAGACCACGCGGTCAATGTTGAACTCGAACTGAAGTTGCTCGTCGTATCCGACGGCAAGTACGCGGTCCCCTTCCAGCGCGACGTTCGAGCCGAAAGCCCCCAGCTCGAAGGGATGCGTGGGCTGCAGCACAGCGCTCTTTGACCACTTGCCGTCGCTGCCGCGCTCGGCAATCGTGACACGTCCTTCTGACTCCCGGCCCGCTTTGCTCTCGCCAACAACAATGCGGTCCTGGCTAACAGCCGTTGCAATAAAGAAGTCCTCGAATCCGCTAAGCCGCGCCGCTTCAGCCCATTGCTGCGTTGAGCGATTGTAGTCGAAGACATAAACCGAGCCCCGACCGCCGGAGAAATACTTCGAAGCACTTACGACGATGCGGTCGCCGTCGATGGCAGCGGCACCGCCGAGGATTCCGTAACGGGTATCGCGACTGGCGGTGAGCCGTGCCGTTTGTCGCCATCCGCTGCGTTCACCTTTTTCATAGACGTAGGCGGCCCCTCCAAAAGCGCCCTCAGCGAGATCGCCGGCAGACGTAACAAGTATGCGGCCCCTGTCGGCGCCCACGTCGGCGCCAAACGGTCCTTCTGACACAGACAGGTCGCCGATGAGCCGCGCGGTCTGGCGCCACTCGCCGGACAGCGAGTCCAGCTCAAATACGTATACGGCGTTTGGCGCGACAGTGGAGGTTGTGTTGCGATATGCGGATACAACCGCTGTTGACCCGTCGATAGCGAGCGACCGTCCAAAGAACATACCCTCGCTGCAGTCAGAAGCGGATAGTGTTGCTGACAGTGACCAACGTCCCGAGGCGGGCTCGCGATCGTAGACGTATGCGGCACCCGAGTTCTCACCACAGGTGCTGACCCCGGTGGCACCGACAAGTACCCTGTCGCCGTCAAGGGCAACGTCGGCACCG
>JAUIJQ010000594.1 GCA_030431165.1 Rhodothermia bacterium
CCGCCCGTGCAGTACGTCAGCAATGGCGTGTATGGTCGCCACTGATTGATCGTATCCGAGCAGTACCTCCACGCCCTCAGGCAGTGTCGCTGCCGTGTACGGATCGCCGAGCATGATGATTGTTAAAGACTTACCGGAATCCGGTTGACGCGCTGATGACAGCAACGCCGACAGCAGCTTGCGATGCCCCTCAAACAGGCCGGCTGCACCGCGACCGGATTGTAATCGCATGTACAAAACAACCAGGACATCCTGCTCTTCGCCAAGTGCACGCTGCAATCGAAGCCGCTCAGCATCGGTCACATCCGGCATAGATCGGTACGACTTTGTCGGTTGCACCCTCGCTTCGAGCGAATCCATTGCCGCTGCGATCGACTCAGACGCTTGATAATTGGCGAGGTGCAGCAGCACCGGACGTCGCGTCGAATCTATCCGCGCAGCCACATCACGCGCTATCACATTACGCAGTGCCGCATCACTCACCGTCTCGTCATCCGCGATCGCATCAACCGGTGGCACCCAGGTGAGCGCGGCGACGGCAATGCTGTCGGCGACGCGCTGGCCACGTGGTTCTGCAAGCAGCATCTCCAGCACCGGTCGTTCAATCAGACGTTGGCGATGCAAACCGGCCCGGCCTTTTGCGACAAGCACGCGTCGCACTGCCTCGTCCAGACGCTGGAGCGGAATGCGGCTGGCTTGAACGGCGCGTACGATTGCGGTCACCGCAGCCGCTGCATCTTCAGGAGTAAGCACCACGTCAGCGCCGGCAGCGATTGGATTTACGACCCGCTCGTCAAGACTGTACGCCGCGCTGAGCGCGCCCATCCGGATGTCGTCTGTCACGACGAGTCCGTCGTATCCCATCTGCCCGCGCAAGATGTCATGGAGCACGTGACGGCTGAACGTGGCCGGTAGCGGCTCCCGATCAAGTGCCGGTACCCAGACATGAGCCGTCATGAACGCTGCGGGTGGCGCTGCCCGCCGGGAGGCAGCGGCAAAGGGCCACAGTCCTTCAGCGTCGAGTTCGTCGCGCGTGCCCGGGACGGTGGCAAGGGCCGTGTGGGTATCGGTCGCCGTATCACCGTGACCCGGGAAGTGCTTGAACGTGGTGAGGAGGCCCCACCGCTCGGCCTCATCCGAAAATGCAATCGCGTGCGCTGCGACGTCGTCGGGCTGGTCCCCGTACGCGCGCGTGTTGATAATCGGATTTCGCGGATCGCTGTTGACGTCGGCCACAGGCGCAAACAACAGGTTGACGCCAAGCGCACGACTCTCGATCGCGGTCAGGCGCCCGGCCGCCGAGGCATAGGTCGTGTCCCCCGTTGCGCCGATTGCCATGTTTGACGGCAACTCAGTCAGATTACTGCTGAAGCGACCTGCCCCCCGTTCAAAATCTGCGGCGATGAGTAGCGGAATAGGGGCGCTCTGCTGCAGCGACTCAACGACAGATCGCACATCCAGGGGATCCATCACACGCGGTAACAAGACCCCGCCAACGCCGAGGTCGGCAACCGCCCGCATCGTCGCTCGTGGCACGGTCTGGCCATCAGCGCGTCCAAAGTCCGCCACAACAAGCTGCGCGGCCTTTTCAGACAACGACAAAGTTGCCAGCACGGAATCAGCCCAAGCAGCGGATCCCGACGTGTCAGCCCGGTATGCACCGAGCATGTCGGCGGGGTAGTGGGCAAACATACGCTCGAGGTGAAGCGCATCCGTGACGACGGGTTGCAACCCCATCGACTCGACCGGCTCGACACATCCGACTAGTGCGATAACGCCAATACCGGCGACTATTCGTGAAACCGGCACGCGGAGTAGGGCCACATTTCGCGTCTCACGCACACTGGCTGCGTATCTTTGCGCCATGAGTCGAGAGAGTCCAGCAGAACGCTTCAAGAAACGCATCAGTGTCGAGTGGCATCGTCTGCTGACCGCGGCCCGCAGGGTTGACAAACAAACCGCGGTCGTGCTGTGCTTTGCCGCGCTCATGGTGATCGTGCACGCCAAGTTCGGCGGGCGACGTTTTTTTCGGGAAACGTTCGAATCGCTGGCTGTCACGTCAGACGTGCGCGGTCTTCTGTCCTGGGGGTGGTGGTTCGGATTCCAGGGT
>JAUIJQ010000050.1 GCA_030431165.1 Rhodothermia bacterium
TTTTCGACGCCGCGCTCGCTGAAGCAAAGGCCATGGATGACGAATACGTCGCAACCGAGCACCTGCTCATTGCGCTCGCATCGTCAAACGGCGCCGTTGGTAGAACGCTGCAGGACGGAGGCGTTACAAAAGATGCGATTCTAAGCACACTGACCGACGTGCGGGGTAGCCAGCGGGCGACAGACCAGCACGCCGAAGACCGGTACCAGGCGCTTAGCCGATATACGCGCGACCTGATCGAACTGGCGAGGAAAGGGAAGATAGACCCGGTCATCGGTCGCGACGAAGAGATCCGAAGGGTGCTGCAAATCCTGTCGCGTCGGACCAAAAACAACCCGGTTCTGGTCGGTGAGCCCGGGGTTGGCAAAACGGCCATCGCTGAGGGACTCGCCATCCGGATTGTGCAGGGCGACGTTCCCGAAGGTCTGAAAGACAAGCGGATCCTTGCGCTGGACATGGGTGCCCTTATTGCCGGGGCCAAGTACCGCGGTGAGTTCGAGGACCGACTCAAGGCCGTCGTCAAAGAAGTAACCGAGTCTGAAGGCCGGATCATCCTGTTTATCGACGAGCTCCACACGCTCGTCGGCGCCGGCGCGTCTGAGGGCGCGATGGATGCCGCGAACATCTTGAAGCCTGCGTTGGCACGCGGCGAGTTACGCTCGATTGGTGCAACGACGCTTGACGAATACCGCAAGCACTTCGAGAAAGACAAAGCGCTCGCCCGCCGCTTCCAGATGGTGCTGGTGGAAGAGCCGTCCGTCGAGGATACGGTTTCCATTCTGCGCGGTATCAACGAGAAGTACGAGGTGCACCACGGGGTGCGAATCACCGACGCCGCTATCATTGCGGCCGCCGAGCTATCGAGCCGCTACATCACCGACCGCTTCCTCCCGGACAAAGCCATTGACCTGATCGACGAAGCCGCTGCGCGACTCCGCATTTCGATTGATTCGATGCCTGAGGAACTGGACCAGCTCGACCGGCAAATCCGCCAGCTCGAGATCGAGCGCGAAGCTGTAAAGCGCGAGGACGACGACGAGAAACTTGCTTCGATCGCAGAGCAGCTCGCCAACCTCGATGAACAGCGCACCGAATTGCGGGCGCGCTGGTTGCGCGAAAAGGAGCACATCGAGAAAATTCAACAGGCGAAAGAGTCTATCGATGAGTTGAAGCTCGAGGCAGAGACCCACGAACGGGCCGGCGACTACGGGAAAGTCGCAGAGATCCGTTACGGGCAGATCCCTGCGCTCGAATCCGAAATCAACGAAGCGAATGAAGAGCTTCTCGAGCTTCAGGCCAAAGGGTCGCTGCTTAAGGAGGAGGTCGACGACGAAGATATCGCAGCGATTGTGTCGCGGTGGACCGGCATCCCGGTTTCCCGGATGCTTGAAAGCGAAAAGGCGAAACTTCTTCGGATGGAAGATGAACTACGTGCACGCGTGATCGGCCAGGAAGAAGCCATTTCGGCCGTATCCAATGCGGTGCGGCGCGGACGAGCCGGCCTGCAGGAAGCCGGGCGCCCGATCGGCTCGTTCATCTTTCTCGGCACCACAGGTGTCGGAAAGACGGAGCTTGCGAAAGCACTCGCAGAGTTTCTGTTCAACGATCCAAATGCGATGGTGCGGATCGACATGAGTGAGTACCAGGAACGGCACACCGTATCGAGGCTGGTGGGTGCCCCTCCAGGCTACGTCGGATACGAAGAGGGCGGCCAGCTTACCGAGGCGGTACGGCGACGACCCTATTCGGTCGTGCTGCTGGACGAGATCGAAAAAGCGAATCCTGAAGTGTTCAACATTCTGCTTCAGATGCTTGACGACGGACGGCTCACCGACAACCAGGGTCGCACCACCGACTTTTCAAATGCAATCATAATCATGACGAGCAACCTCGGCTCAGAGGTGATACGCGATCGGCTCGCCGCGGTTGAAGGTGACGTGCCCGAAGATCTTGAGGCGCGTGTCGAAGAAGAGGTGATGGCGCTGCTGAAGAAGCAGCTCCGGCCGGAATTCCTGAACCGGATCGACGAGATTGTGATGTTTAATCCGCTTCGGCGCGAGGACATCCGAAAGATCGTCGAAATCCAGTTTGCGCAGATCAAGCGGTTGGTCGAGCAGAGTCACGACGTGACACTCGAGTTGACGACCGAGGCGATGGACTGGCTCGGAGAAAAAGGGTTTGACCCGGTGTTTGGCGCACGACCGCTGAAGCGGTTGATGCAGCGGGAGCTTACGAACAAGCTCGCTGAGGAAATCCTGTCGGGCTGGGTCACCGACGGTGCAACGGTCACGATTGACCGCGTCAAAGATGGATCGGGCCTTGCCTTCGAAATGACCGCTGAGGCCGAACTGGTGCACTAGCCGAAAGAACCAACGCCCACCGTCGTCCGTACGAAGGGAATGACGGTGGGTGTTATTTTTTTGGGTGTTGCCCGATGATCAACTGACACCTCCGGCACCGTTTCTGCGCATGATCTGATGTGCCCGTACGCCTGTCCCGTGCCGCCCGCTAAACGCTAATCAACCCGACCAACGGTCATGAGACTCGTCAAAATCGCCGCTCTACTCGCCTTTGCTATCACCCTGATGACGCCCATGCAGGCTGATGCCCAGTTTGGTAAGGTCAGGGATCGCATGAAAGACCGCGCCAAAGAGCGACTGGCCAAACGAGCGGAGGACGAAGCGGGAAAACGCCTCGACCGCGCTGTTGACAGAGGCTTTGACAAGGCTGTCGAGAGCGTTGACAACATGGTTGCTGCCGCGCTGTCGAAAGGAAGCGCCGACGTCGATCTCGACAACAACGTGATCCGCCAGGAAGGCCACGACGACATCCAGCTCACGGATAACGAGACGTCGCCGGCCAGCGCTGAGTTCGTTCAGTATCTGCAGGTCACCAAACTCGACCTCCCGGGTGCGCTCGGGAAGTTCATCGGGAACGGTTCGTACGAGCGCATCTACCTGCACGGCAATCAGCAGCTCACGCGATCCTCAACCTCAGGAACGCTTCTGGACCTCGACAAGGAGCACATGGTCGCGATGAACTACGAGGACGGAACCTACTTCGTCCAGCCGTTCGCGGACCTGGGCGAGATGCTTGACATGGCCGTCGACCCCACCACAATGGGTCGGGGCGGACAGATGCCGGATAAAGCGGATCAGCCAGATGTTGACGTTGAGTTCGACTTCGAGGTCAAAAAAGGTACGAGCGGTACCAAACGCGGATCGCGGGCAGACCAGTCGTTCATCATTGTAAAGACGAAGTTCGAGGCAGAGTCGGAAGACGAGGAGACGCCGACCATGAAAGGCACGGTCTACTCCATTACCGAAACCTGGACGACAACGCAGCTCGCCGGAATGCAGTCGATGACGGATTTTGGCTTGCGCACGGCCGAGTTGATGGGCGCGGCGTTGGGTGCATCGGAAACGGGCGGTGGGCTCCAGACCGCTATGCTCTCAGACCCTCGAATCGGGGCCGCCATGGAAGAGGCTTCCCGTAAGATGAGTGAGATTGAAGGGTATCCCGTTCAGTCAGAGATGTTTGTCGTCCTGGTACCCGAAGGCAAAGAGCTTGATCTCGATCGCGTCCTCGCGAAAGAACCGGTCAACCCGAATGCCGCGGCCGGCGCTGAGACCGGAAGCGAGGACCAGGTCACCATGTTCAGCTCAATGACCTTCGTATCAAACCTCAGTACGGAGCCGTTTGACCTCGACGTGATGAACGTGCCGGCGGACATGGAACAGACGAAGTCGCCCCTCGAAATGATCAAAGAAGCGCAGAGCGGAAACGGGCGTTAGGAGCGGTTATTCTGAGTTCAGGAGGCCCGCGTACGAGGCAGCGCGATTGGGATCACCCTTCAGCGCGAAGAACTCTGCAAGGTGCTCGAGCGCTGTTTGGGTGAATCCGTCTTCGATGCCGTTTGCCGTTCTGAGGATGTCAAATCCCTTGATCAGCAGGGACTCGGCAGCGGCATAGTCTCCTTGCTGCATGGCAACAAATCCGAGATCCCGGTAGGTCTGACCGATCCGGTAGTGCCCTTCGGGCAGTGTCGCCAATCTGCGCTCAAGTACGTCATCGAGAATATCAGCCGCGACTGCAAGGCTGTCTTCTGCGACATACGCCATGGCCAGGTTGGTTCTGATCACCAGGACAACGCCATCGTTGGCGCCCGATATCTCTTCGCGAATGGAAACAGCCTCGACGTACGATTCGCGTGCCCTTGCGTATTCGCCACGCTCGGTCTGAATAAGCGCAAGCTTGTTGAGCGCCGACGCAACGCTTGAGTGCCTCGGTCCGGCAACCTTACGGTACTGACGGACCGCCTCGACCATCAACGGCTCCGCCCGGTCATACTGCTTCCACCGATAGTACAGCCAACCCAGGAGGTTGAGGCTGTTTGCAACGGTCCGGTGTTCGGCTGAGAACAGGCGCCGCCGCATTTCGAGTGCTTCCTGCAAGCTTGCCTCAGCCTCAGGAAGATTACCCTGATCCTGGTAAAGCATGCCCAGGTTGGAGAGGCTCTCGGCGACCTGCGGATGTTCGTTACCGAAGAGGCGACGTCGCATAGCAAGCGCCTCCTCGATATACGGCTGCGCTTCGGAGAGTCGTCCTTCGGCGATCAGCAATGTGCCCAGACCGTGCAGCGCCCCGGCGAGTTCAGTGTGTTCGCTGTACAGGCTTTGTACAATGCCGAGCCCACTACGGTAGTACAACTCGGCGTCTTCGTTGCGTCCCAGTGTTCGCATGATGAAGGCCAGGTTGCCGTACGCCGTGGCGACACCGATGTGTTGGTCGCCATGGTTGGCGCGATGCATGCTGAGCACTTCGCGGAAGTTGGTCTCGGCCATGTCAAGCCGATCGGTATCGTAGTAGATCCATCCGAGACTGGTTAACGTAGACGCCTTGTCGTCATCCAGCAACGGATCAGCCTGCTGTACGTCAAGCGCCTGACGAAGCAGCCGCTCGCCGAGCGCCGTCTCGCCCCGCTTATGCAGGGTCCATCCAAGAAGCGCCATCGTGCGCGCCGTCTCCGGACTATCCGAGCCAAACGTTTCAATGTTCAGCTCTGAAGCGCGGCGCAGCACCCGTACGGCCTCATCGTAGTGGCCATACTCCTCATAAATGTTGCCGATGAGGTGATAGACCTGCGCCTGAACGTCGGCTTGGCGTACAAGGTCGCGGTTAACCTTGTCAACGCCCTGCGCCAGAATGTCTTCAACACGCACGGTACCGCCCGCCGACTCGTTCGGCCGTAGCTCTCCCAGCAGCCCCGACATGAACGACGCAACCTGGTTCGACTTCTCAGCCTGCTGCTGCGCAATGTTGCGCTGCTGGGTCATCTGAGCCGTGTGATACAGTGTAAAACCAAGCAGCAACACAATGGCCGCGGCAGACAGCGTCAGTACACGCACATTCCGTCTGACGAACCGGTCGAGACGATACACAGCCGAGTCTGGCCGAGCCTTTACAGGGCGTCCGTTGAGATAGCGCTTGATGTCGGATACAAGTGCTTCAGTAGACTCATAGCGTCGCTCGGGCTCTTTCCGAAGCGCCTTCATCACAATGATGTCCAGGTCACCTTTCAGCTCCCGGGACAGGCGCTCGGGCGACCACGGTCGCCGATCCATCAAACCCACGACGCCCTTTCTGCGACGATCGTTGGGGATGTCCCTGTGCACAGCCGTAGACGGCTTCTCCGGCGACGTCTCGCAAATCATTCGCCTGAGTTCAATCGGATCCCGCCGGGAAAAAATGAACGGCCTTCGCCCGGTCAGTAGCTCATAGAGCACAACACCGAGTCCGTATACATCCGAAGACGTATTGACGTTGTGGCCCATGATCTGCTCGGGCGACGCATAGTCGGGTGTAAGCCAGAACGATCCGGTGCGGGTTCGAACCTGTTCACGATCAGCCTCCATGACCTTCGCGATGCCAAAGTCGAGCAGCTTCGGCAAGCCCTCCTGGGTGACCAGGATGTTCGAGGGCTTCAGGTCCCGGTGGACAACGAGGTTTCGGTGGGCGTACTGGACCGCGCCGCAGACGAGAACAAACAGGCGCAGTCGATCAGCAATCGTCAGTTCGCGCTCACGGGCATAGTCAACGATGGGCGTGCCATCCACGTACTCCATCACGAAGAACGGGCGGCCGTCATCGGTTACGCCGCCGTCATGAAGGCGCGCAACATGCGGGTGATTCAGCGAAGCAAGAATCTGTCGTTCGACGCGGAAGCGCTCGACAACCTCGTCAGTGTCAGCGCCTCGTTTGACGACCTTGAGCGCGAAGCGCTGCTTCAACGGACCGAAGTCCCGCTCGGCCTCGTACACCACGGCCATGCCACCTCGGCCCAACTCGCTAAGAATCGTATACGGGCCGACCTGACTCCCGGGTTTGAGTGAATCGGATGCACTTCCGGGTTCGACCAGGGTCTCTGCAAACTCGGTCCACAGCGGACCCGACAGTACACCGCCGTCGGCGTCCAGCAAAGAGTCGGTGTCGATGGCTTCAACGAGCGAAAGTACCTCGCGCTCTACGCTCGCGTTGCCGGCCGCCATCTGCTTTACAAACGCACGACGCTCACCGGGCGGCACTTCCAGCGCAGCCTTAAAAATGTCATCGACGACATGCCACTGATCCGTAGCGATGCCCATGGTTCACGATGTGGGAATGGGAATGTCTAGGCCTGGACGGACTCGTCTTTGAGCGCCCGATTCAGGTAAGCCTTTGCGCGTGTCCAGTCGCGGTGCGCCGTTCGGACGGATATACCCAATGCTGAAGCCGTTTCTTCGATCGTCATCCCCCCGAAGAAGCGACATTCAACAAGGCGTCCCAGACGTTCGTCGTGCTTCGCAAGCATTGACAACGCATCGTCCATTGCAAGCAGGTCAGCCGCCTGCTGCTCGATGGATATGATCCTGTCATCAAGCGTCACGCGCTTCTGGCCGGCACCACCCCGTTTCTGGGCATTCCTCCGTCGGGCGTAATCGACGAGGATTCTTCGCATGGCTCTGGATGCAATGGCGGAAAAATGCGCCCGATCCTGCCACGACCCGTGGTGATCCGCGAGATTGAGGTAACACTCGTGGACCAGGCCGGTCGTATTGAGCGTGTGTGCTGAGCGTTCACGGCGGAGGTGCAGGTGTGCGATACGCTTCAGTTCTTCGTAAACCAACGGAAAGAGGCGGTCGAAGGCACCTTCTTTTCCTGAACCGATGTCCGCCAGCAGTTGTGTGAACTGCCCGCCCGAGGGAGCTTCCATGTGTAGTCGGCGATTTCGCTATTGCCGTCGCGGTGCCGTCAATCTCGTTGGTCGAAATTCAACGCCGTTTCAATTTACACACGACAGCCAACAAACGCGCACGAAACGCCACGTCCCTCACCGCCAGTCCCGTTGCACTTGGTTGCAATAACGGATCCCCTTGAACCTTGCTCGCAGCGCCCGCCGCCAAGGTGCCCTCAGAGGCTCAGGAAGCCGATTTCGGGTGACCGCCTGTACAACAAACTTTCGCTTGCAAAACGGTCATCACCAACGTTTATTACGAACGCCTCCGCAAGCGCCGCCGATCGGCGGGGCGTCAGCTCGCGGTTCGCACAACCGGCCTTTCGGCCACTGAGGTTGACGGCGGTTCCTGGCCGCCTGCAACAAGCCGACTCGACGTTGGTATGGAATGGCGTACCGTACGGTATAACGTGCGACGCTGCCACCACCCGGCGTCGGCGCGCGACCGGCCAGCCCGGCCGCGACATCCGAGCTGAAAACAACGTCCAGTACCCGCTCATCCGGCCAACCAGCCAGGCGGGCTACGTGCATCACATCTACGGTCTCACCGATACGCCCCCACACCCATGTATCTGAGTAAACTCGAACTGCACGGTTTCAAGAGTTTCGCCGAGCGGACTTCGATGCACTTCGACCCCGGCGTGACCGCGGTTGTCGGGCCAAACGGCTGCGGCAAGTCCAATATCGTCGATGCTGTGCGCTGGGTGATTGGAGAGCAGCGTGCCCGCATTCTGCGGTCAGACAAGATGGAGAGTGTCATCTTCAACGGGACCGCCAAGAAGCGGCCTCTTGGGATGGCGGAAGTCATGCTCACGATCGAAAACAACCGGGGCATACTGCCGGTTGAGTATGACGAGATAACGGTAGGTCGCAGGCTCTTTCGTTCGGGGGAATCCGAGTATCTTCTGAACGGGGTGCAGTGCCGTCTCAAAGACATCACCGACCTGTTTATGGATACGGGGATGGGAGCCGGGGCCTACTCGGTTATCGAGTTGAAGATGATCGAGGAGATCCTGTCGGAAAATGCGCAGGATCGTCGGCGCCTGTTTGAGGAGGCTGCCGGGATCACGCGCTACAAGAGCAGACGAGCGCAGGCGCTCCGCAAGCTGGATAACACCCAGGCAGACCTGACTCGGCTTCGCGACCTGCTCGACGAAATTGAAAAGCGCGTACGCTCGCTCAAGCGACAGGCAAGCAAAGCAACGCGCTACAAGGAGGTGTCCGAACGCCTGCGTCGACTTGAGCTTTCTCTTTCGCGCCTCGAGTTCGATCGGCTGAATGACCAGAAGCGCACGCTCGAAAAAGACATCGCCGGATTGCGCCACGAACTGGATGCGCAGATTGCGCGTCATGGCGAATCGGAGGCCGCCCTCGAGGCGATGAAGCTCGCGCTCCTCGAACGAGAGGAGAGCTTTTCCAAAGCCCAGAATGCTCTACGCACGCACCTTGAAAAGGTGCAGCAGTTGGAGGCTGAGATACGACTGCACGACGAGCGCATTGAGCGGGGCCTCCGCGATCTGGAGCGGTCGCAACGCGAGCAGGCCGAGGCAGAATCACGGATCGGTGAACTCGATACCGAACGTGCATCCCTGACGACAACAATCGACGCGCTGGCACCCGAGGTGGACCAGTCCATTGCGCGCCTGGAGGAAGCCGCGCAACGCCGTGATGAGACGCATGACGCGGCCGACGCGGCGCGTCAGAACCTGACCGGTCTGCGTGCGGCGGCGCAGGAGTGCTCCGACGCGGTCGCTGATCTGCTCCGACGACTGGATCGGCAGAACAGCCGGCTAGAACTCGTCGAGGCAGATCGCGAAGAGACCACGCAGCGCCTGGCCGACTTTGACGCACGCAATGCTACCACAGCGGCAGCGCTGGAGCACGCATCAGCAACCGCCGGAGAGCGCAACGCCACGGCTCAACGCGCCCGGCAGCAGCTCGACGAAGCGATTGCCCTGGAACATGCACGACGTGAGCAGCACGACAACGAGTTGATCGTACTGCGAGAATTTGAGCGGCGTGCTGAAGCACTCACTGCTGAAATCCAGCTACTCGAAAGCCTCGTTTCGTCGTACGAAGACGCGTCAGAGGCGGTTCGCTTTCTGGCCGAGGACTCCGACTGGACGAGCTACGAGCTCCGCACCGTCGCTGATGTAATATCATGCGACGATCGCTATCGCGCGGCCGTTGAGTCGGCGCTGGCTCACGTCGCCGAGTATGTTGTCGTGCGGTCCACGGCGGAGTTGAAACGCGCTGTCGAGAAGCTCCGCCAGTCGGGACGAGGCCGCGCGACGTTTATCGTTCTCGACCGACTTGCTGCAGTCAATTCTGATGCGCAGAATGGGCCCGCCGGTACAGTTGCACTTCAGCGCGTTGTGCGAACAACAAGTCCGGACTACGATGTACTCGCGCGTGTTCTCTTTGCGAATGCGTTTTTCGTGGACGAGTTGGACGACAATCTGCACGCGGATGCAGGCGTGGGCACCGGCGCCCGAATCTACTCGGCATCAGGTGAATGGATCGGTGCGGCCGGTCTGGTTCACGCCGGATCAACGGCGTCAAACGGAGCCGCGGCCTCGGCCGGTGCACGTCTCGGTCGGCGCGAACAGCTCGAGCGTGTCATCGCTGAACGCGAGCGGCTTTCCGGCGTGATGTCGAATCAGCGAAACACAGTGGAGCAAGCCGAAGCGGCCATCGAGGGTGCGGGCGTTGCGCGGTTGCGCGAAGAGCTTGCGCGCTGCCAACAGTCAGCGGTTGACGCTGACAAGGTCCTGGCCCAGGCGCGATTTGAGCACGACTCGGCAATGCGGCGCAAGGCTGAACTGACCGAAAAGCGCTCGTCACTCGAAGAGACCGCCGACGCGCTTCGTGTCGAAATCACCGGAATAAACACGACGGTTGAGGACGACCTGCGGCGCCTCGCGGAATTGAAGCAGCAGGTTGAACAGGCCGAAGAGGTCTTCCACGCCACCGAGTCAGACTCACGCGTTGCACTTGCCCGCTATTCCGAGGTGCACCTCGCGTCGGTGGAGCTAAAGAACCGCTTTGAAAACCTGCAGCGTGACCGCGAACGTGCCAACGCTGAGCAGAACGCTCTCCGTATTCGGATCTCCGAGCGCACAACCCATATTCGCTCCGTTGAAGAAGAAATCGCTACAAGCGAACAGGGGCGCGAGGCATTGCGTGACGAAGTGGCGAACGTCAAGTCTGATCGCGAATCGCTTGAGCAGGCCGTTGACGACGCAAAGACCGAGCTGCACGAAGGCCGGTCCGAAATTGCTGCGATCGAACATACGCTGAGAGAAATAAGGCGACTAAAAGAAGACCATCAGCGCTCCGAGAATCAGCGCGCGGTCAAGCTGGCTGAGGTTCAAACGCGCGTCGAGGAGCTCGTCAGGCACATTGAAGAAGACTACAGCGTCGCTATCGCTGACGTGGCCGTTGACGAAGAAGCAGTGGCCGAAGAAGCGTCGGCACGACGTGAAGTCGTCGAGCTGCGCAGGCAGGTCCGCAACATGGGTCCGATCAACGAACTCGCGCTCGAGGAATTCGAGGAAGAGCAGCAGCGATTCGAGTTTATGTCGAAGCAGCTCAACGACCTGACCGAGGCCGAAAAGACCTTGCTCCAGACAATCGAGGAGATCAACACGACCGCCTCGAACCGGTTCATGGAAACGTTCTCAGAGATCCAGAAGAACTTCGAGCAACTCTTCTCCGAGCTGTTTGGATCAGAGACGTCGGCAGAGGTAATGCTGGAGGACCCGGCGAATCCGTTGGAGTCTGCGATCGAGGTTATGGCGCGCCCTCGCGGAAAGCGACCAAGTGTGCTTGCACAGCTATCGGGCGGCGAAAAGACGCTGACTGCAATTGCGCTCCTGTTCTCGATCTACCTGGTCAAGCCGAGT
>JAUIJQ010000051.1 GCA_030431165.1 Rhodothermia bacterium
GATCCCGATCGATACAAGCCTGACGGTTCTCGTCGAACGCGTTTCGCTGCGGGAAGGAGAGGAACTGTTGTTGAGTCAGCTCCTTGACTCGATTGCCGTGCATGCCCCCGGGCTTCCCTGGCGCACTGCGCACGATGACACGACGCTGTATTTGCAGTTCCGGCGGCTGAACCCACACATAGACCTGCCCAGCGCTGCAGGCACCGTCGGCGTCCCCGTTGCCGGGAATCTCCGGATTGTGTCTGACTACCGGGGTAATCCTGTTCGCTTCTTTGTACCGGCAGGGACCGTTGATCGACTCGCCGCCGCGGACTTCATGCCGTTTGATGAAACGCAGACGGTACGATACGATCATAGCACGCTGCTCCCACAAAACCAGCGGATTCTGCGGGTCGACGTCGAGTACGACAATCTCGTTGCGAGTATCCGACACTTCGGTTTTACCGAGTCGAACCGAAGCGCACTCGACTCGATCTACGTTGACATGCGACGCGCGCAGGATCGCGACCCGTCGTACTACCGCAAGCTCGCTTCAGAGGTGACACGGCTGCATCGATGGGTCTGGCGTTCGCGGCACTTCACGGAACTGGCGGAAGACGTGGACCGTGCGCGTGCGCGCGTCACGATTCCCGCCATGCGGCCAGCGCCGACTCCCGCCATCATTGGTGCAAAACCGCTGCGGGAATTGTCGCGGGAACTGTCGCCGGAGTTGCCCGGGCCAAGGGCCGCCGACCTCAGATAACTTCGATCGGATCGCCCACTCGCAGTTGCCCACCTTCGATGACGACGAAAAGAGCACCGCGATAGTTGTTCGCAAGAGCGATATCGTAGGCAAGGTCGCTTGTGCGCTCCCTGAACTTGGCACAGGGTCGGTGCGGCGCTTGTGATCGTTCAAGTAAAACCGACGATCCGAGACGCAGCCGATCCCCGCGCTTCAGTGACCTGAGGTCGAGTCCCGCCGTTACAAGATTGTCTCCCACGGCTGTTGGCTCAAATCCAAGGACGGCGGCGACCTCGGCAGATACAGCGGTCACATCGCGGCCGGGGATCAGCTCGCCTTTCCAGTGCGACTTGTACGGGTGATCACCAACAAAGCCCTCCCCCACGCGCACGAGAACCTCGTCGCTGACGTTGTGGATCGCTTCAGCGGGCTTGACGACGAGCGAAGCAACGCGTCCGTCGCGGCCAAGCGTGAGCGTGTCAAGCGCTGCGATCAGTGCGTCATGTACTGGATCGGACTCGCTCATCCGAAGTGTACGGCATACCGGTTCATCATCCGGTCCTGGAAGCCGACGGCATCCGCTTCTGACAACGGTCGTCGCTGCACATAGCGCCCGTCGGCACGCAGCTCCCACGCCTGGCGGCGATCCGAAATTGCCTCTTCGAGTACCGCGACCAGGTCGGCGCGGGCGTCTTCGTCTTTCACGGGCACAACGGCTTCTACGCGGTCATCAAGGTTCCGGCGCTGCCAGTCAGCGCTGCCAATCAGCACGTCCGGATTCCCGTGGTTGTGGAAGTAGTAGACACGCGAGTGCTCCAGGAACCGCCCCAGGATGCTGACCACTCGGATGTTCTCGCTTACTCCGCGGAGACCGGGCCGCAAGCGACAGTGGCCACGTACAACCAGATCAATCTTTACGCCCTCACCAGAGGCACGATAAAGCTCCCTGATAATGGTCGGATCATCAAGCGCATTCATCTTCGCCATGATGCGCCCCGTACCAAAACGCTGATGATGCTCAACCTCGCGCCGGATGTTCGCGAGAAACGCACTCCGCATGTCCCTCGGGGCCACGATGAGCTCATTGTACTGCTGGCGAGGCGCGTACCCCGTCAGGTAGTGAAAGAGGTTGGTTACGTCGAGCCCCACGACTTCATCGCACGTGAACAACCCGAAGTCTGTGTAGGACTTGGCGGTGGTCGTGTTGTAGTTCCCGGTTCCCACGTGGCAATACACGCGCAGACCATCTGCCTCTTCGCGCACGACGGCGGTCGTCTTGCAGTGTGTCTTGAGCCCTACGAGTCCATAAGTAACATGGACCCCGGCGGTCTCAAGCTGCTGGCCCCACTCCATGTTGCTCTGCTCGTCGAAACGCGCCTTTACCTCAACCAGTACCGCAACCTGCTTCCCACGATCAGCGGCCCGCATCAACGCGCGAACAATCGGCGACTCCGACGATGTACGATAGAGTGTCTGCTTGATGGCGAGGACTTTCGGATCGTCAGCCGCGGCCTCAACAAATCGCTGCACCGACGACACGAAGGACTCGTAGGGATGATGTACCAGAACATCCTTCTGCCGAATGACGGCGAAAATGTCCACGTCGGTTGCATCAGCCGCCGGCTCAAAAACGGGAGGCACAACGGGCTCCCACGCACTGAACCGGTGCTGCGGTCGGTCCATTCGCGCAATTTCGTGGCAGGCCGTCAGGTCCAGAAGGCCATCGACCTCGTACACGTCGGTACCATCCAATTCGAGTTCCCGCTGCAAGAGCTTCCTGACACGCTCGGGAGCATCTTTGTCGACTTCCAGCCGCACCACCGCAGCAAACCTTCTCTCGCGCAGTTCTTCGGAGATCATGGAGAGGAGATCGTCGGCTTCCTCCTCGTCGCGCCCGACGTCTGCGTTTCGTGTTATCCGGAACGGATGGACGCTGACAATGTCCATCCCGCGGAAGAGCTCACCCACGTTGTGGGCAATGACCTGTTCAACCGGCACAAAGCGTCCGCCGCTTGGCAGTTCGATCCAGCGCCCCCGGCCGGTCGGTACCTTGATGCGCGCAAAGTGTTCGGTCCCCCTTGGATGCCTGAGTTCAACGGCGAGCGAGAGGCTCTGGTTTGAAATAAAGGGAAACGGATGCCCGGGATCGACGGCGAGTGGCGTCAGAATCGGGAAGATCTGTGACATGAAATACGAGCGCAGCCACCGATGTTCTTCCACGTTCAGCGCGGGATAATCTTCGATGGAGATGCCCGCGTCACTTCGAAGGAGCGGCTTGAGCACACGCTCCCACGTTTCGGTCATCCGTTCATGCAGTAGCTTGATCTTCGCACGGAGCAGTCGCAGCTGCTCTTCGGGCGAGCGCCCATCCGGCGAAAGCTGCGTTACGTGTGCCGCTGCCTGGCGCTTGAGCCCGCCCACACGCTTACGTACAAACTCGTCCAGATTGCTGGCCGTAATGCCAAGAAAAAAGGCACGCTCCAGCAGCGGATTTCGCGTATCAAGTGCCTGTGCAAGGACGCGCCAGTTGAAGTCGAGCCAGCTTAGCTCGCGATTGAAGAACAGCCGCGGATCGTCGAGTCGTGGCCGTCCTTCAATTGGGAGCGGCTCGGTCGCTCTTGGGATTGATACCGGTTCGCCGGGCGGCGTATTCGACATACGATCAACGGGTTCGAATTGCGGTCGCAGCGGCGCGGGCGATTCGTTACCGTCAGCAGCCGCGCGAACGCGCGTACCGGCCGGTGCGGCCCCGTCACCGCTTCCCTCACCACGATGTTCTAAACCTCGTTCCAAGACAAGAACCGTCTATCCTGTATATCGCGCCTGATGGCATGAAGCTCCATCATTTGACGCTGCAAGGACCGTACCTGCTCTTCCCCGACTTCAGACCTGATCCTCGAGTTGAGCTGCCTGATCGCCTGATCGATGCGATCCAGCTTCAGAAGGGCCATCGCCGACGTCGCAGATTCCCTCGGATCCTGGTTTAATGTCGGTACGTCGATGTTTTGGCGGCTCCAGTTCGTCGACGGCTCGTGCCTGTCTGTAAGCACTTCGGCGGCCAGGTGCTGCACGCCCTCCCCTGTCGATCCGTCCAGGAGCTTCGTCTTGTCGACCTGACCTGCCTGGTACATGGCAACGAGTGCCGCCACGGCATCCCGCGACGGCCCCGGCGTGAACTCGTCCAACGACATATTGCTGAGGATGAATTCCACGATGTCCGGGCCAAATTCCAGCATCAGGCGCAACAGGACCTTCTCCTCGGGAGCAGGCACGGCGACTGCAACCGCCGGCTGTGACTGGGTCTGCTCGGGTCCATTTGCACCGGATGAGGCCTGTGGCTCTGTTGATCGCCGACGGCCCCTGCGGCCACGCCGCTGACGCGCCAGGCCTGCCATCGTACGTTCCAACGTACCCTCTGGCACACCCATGATTTCGCTTGCCCGCCGAACGTACTGGGCACGTACAAGCGGATCCGGAATCCGCGCAATCGATGCCACGACCGAACGCTGCCCCGCTGCTTCTGACTCCGGTGTATTCAGATCGTCTTCGTCCCGCTCAACGTTGTACTTGAACGTCACGAAGTCCATGCGGTTGTCATGCAGAAACCGCATAAACGCCTCGGCCCCTTCCCGTCGTACAAACGTGTCGGGGTCTTCTTTATCAGGAAGGCGCACCACGTAGACCGCCAACCCGCGCTCCAGGATCAGGTCAATACCTCGAACCGCTGCGGCAGCACCGGCGGTGTCGGCGTCATAGATAAGAATTACGCGGTCGCAGTACTTCTTGATCGCGTCTATCTGCTCGACGGTCAGCGCGGTACCACTCGACGCAACCACGTGCCCAACGCCTGCCTGGGCCAGCGATATCACATCAGTGTACCCTTCTACGAGAATCGCCTCGCCCTGACGGCGAATGTCCTGTCTCGCCTGGAAGAGCCCGTACAAGACATGGCTCTTGTGGTAGACGATGGTCTCGGGCGAATTGATGTACTTCGGCTGGTCGGCATCCGACAGAACCCGCCCGCCAAAGCCGATGACTTTCCCCACCTTCGAGAAAATCGGGAAGATCACACGGTTGCGATAGCGATCGTAAACCCCTGACCCGTCGTTCCGCTCGACGACGAGACCGGCCTTCAGAAGCACCTCCTCGGAAATGCTTGCTGCCCTGGCGGCGTTCAGCAATGTGTCCCATCCATCAGGCGCATACCCAAGCCCAAACTTCCGAATCGACGACGTGCTGATACCCCGAATGTCGACGAGGTAATGCAGCGCCGTCCGCCCTTCGTCAGTCTCAACCAGTTGCTGGTGGAAGAAGCGGGCCGCAAATCGCAGCGCGTGATAAACGGCTTCGCTTGCGTCGGCCTGTGGTCCCGGGTTGCTGTCATCCGGAATCACAATGCCGGCATTCTCGGCCAGCGCGCGGACCGCCTCGGGAAATGAAAGTCGCTCGACTCTCATCAGGAACTGGAAGACGTCACCCCCAACGCCACATCCGAAGCACTTGAAGATCTGCATCCGCGGGTTCACATTGAACGAGGGCGTCTTCTCATTGTGGAACGGACAGAGTCCGACAAAGCCCGAGCCTCGTTTCTTAAGCCGCACATAGTTACCGACGACATCGACAATGTCAGACGCCGATCGGACTTCTTCTATTTTGTGGTCGGATATCGCCATCGTGCGGAAGTGCCGCAGCCACTATCGCGAAACGGAAACGGAAGACTCTTCTACAGGACCAACTTCCGGCTTATCTGAGCATTGACAGCCCGACAGCGTTGCGAGAACAAACAGAAATGCGATCCCAAGACCCTTGATACTCATGGCCGTGTTATTTTGCTTCCATTGAATGGTAAAATGAAAGGTAATCCCTGCGGGGCTGCCGATCATATTGGAACGACTCGTCTTCAACCCGAAACAGCCCTGTCTTGCAAATCCTAGGAATTGACGTTGGCGGCTCGGGAATAAAGGCCGCTCCAGTCGACATCGGGAGCGGTACGCTCGCGGCCGACCGCCTGCGAATCCCCACACCCAGCCCCGCCACACCGAAGGCCGTGATCAAGGTCATCCGGACGCAGATCGAGCACTTTGAATGGGATGGCCCGGTTGGCGTTGCCTTCCCGGCGCGGGTAAAACATGGCGTTGTGCGTACGGCGACCAACATCTCCAAGCGATTCATAGGCATGCCATTCGCGGACGAACTGAAGAAAAAGACCGGGCTGCCTACACGCGTTGTAAACGATGCAGACGCCGCCGGCGTCGCCGAGATGCTGCACGGCGCGGGAAAGGGGTTGACCGATCTTGTGCTCGTGCTCACAGTTGGCACCGGCATCGGATCTGCGCTGTTTATCAACCAGACGCTCGTCCCGAACACCGAGTTCGGGCACGTCGATGTGCGTGGCGTCGTCGGTGAGGTCTACGCATCCGACAGAACCAGAAAGGAAAAAAGCCTGAGTTGGGCAAAGTGGTCGCGCCGTTTCCAGCGATACCTCGATCGGCTTGAATTCCTGGTTGCACCTGACCTGATTATCGTCGGCGGCGGTGTCTCCAAACCGGAGCGTGCACGCGAGTTTATGCCGCTGTTGAAGGCGGATGCTGAACTGACAACCGCGCAGCTCGGAAACGAGGCCGGCATCGTCGGCGCCGCAATCTATGCGGCAGACCCCACTATCGCCTGATGTTGGCGCCTACGACGCGCTGAGGCCATCGGGGAGCGCCCCACCAAGTCCCCATCGATCGGCGATCTCAGCGATTAGCTGCACTTCAGACTCGAACACGAGTCCGTCGGCCCCGGCGATTCGAACAAACTCGCGCAGCAGGTCTTTGCGCTGGCCGACGGTCAGGGCGTCAGCCAACGAGGCAATGGAGGTGGCAATCATCTCAGGCCCCGACTGCCCGACGTACATCAACATTACGTCGTCGAGCACGCGATCGACGGCACCGTCGACCGTACTTCGTGCCTCTAACATTTCTTTGACGGCTTTCGACTCTGACCGGTCGATCTCCGCGTCGGGTCCGTGCATGCAGGTCAGGTACAGGAGCGCAACATCGTGCATCAGGCTCCAGCCCTCAGAGGATGGTAGTGTCCACTCAGCCATTCGCTACATCACCCCGCGATGTCCTTATTTGCATACACCTCATCCCAGCCGTTAGGCCAGAAATGCCCGATTTGTGCGCCTGGAGCCGCATCGGTCGCAATACAGACGCATCGGGAATCGTTCTTGTCACAACGTTGAAAGGAACCACTCGGATTTGTAGGGAACCACAAGAGGGATACCATGAATCACATCCGACAAGCACCAGCCAGCGAACTGGTCGACTCAGTACAGGTCCTCATCGTCCTCGCGGCATTTATTGTCGCTGCTTTGTGCGTTGCGGCCGCCGGCTCGCTGATCGTAGCCTGATCCGTCAATTCCGGCATCGACCAGCTACCGGTAAACCGTAATGGTGTCGAGCACAAGAAACGCATCAGGGTAGCTTCCGCCCAGAAAGCCGAGAAACGCCTCAGCGGCAGCACGCGTCTCAAACGCGCCGACGCGGACGCGGTAATACGGCGTGACAAAGCGCATCTGTACGGGCAGGGTTTGCGGCGCGTAGTCAACCGGGCGCTCTTCTGCGGGCAACGCGTTCCACCACTGAGTCACCTCTTCCTCGAGATGTAACGCAGCATCTCGATCCAGCGACGCGTGAACCTGGATCCTGAACCCCTGAACGGTTCGCGCACGTCGGACGTCGCTCGCAGCTCTCCCCGACATAAGCGCTTCGGGAACGTCGTGCTCAACGGCGGGCGGCGGCGCAGGCTCGTCGCGATACGCACGCGCGTCAAAATCTTCGACCGAGCGGATGTCGATTTCAGGGCCCTCATCAATTACATCCGGCTGGCCAACGGTTCGCGAACTGCCGCTGCATCCGACGAGGAAGAACAACAGTCCTATCGCCACGACAGCGAGCGGGCGCAGAATGATGTATGTGACACCTATTCGCAGTTCGACGTGTTGTCTCATGATCAATTGTTTCATGATCAGTAGTCGCCGGTCCCGGCAGCTCCTTTTACAATTGCAACAGACGCGCTGGCTCCTATGCGCGTGGCTCCCTGCGCGATCATAGCCTCTGCGTCCTCGCGCGATCTAACGCCGCCCGACGCTTTAACGCCCATCTCCGCCCCGACAACGCGCCTCATGAGGGCCACATCGGCAGGCGTCGCGCCACCAGACGCGAATCCGGTTGATGTCTTGACAAAATCCGCCCCTGCATTCCTCGCCACAACGCACCCGATGACTTTCTCTTCGTCAGTGAGCAACGCCGTCTCCAGTATCACCTTTACCGTGATTCCCGAACGCCAGCCGCGCGCGACATCAACAACGGCGGCGATGTCTGCCTCAACTTCTTCGATGAAGTTGCTCTTGAGGAATCCTACGTTCAACACCATGTCCAGTTCATTCGCTCCATCCCGGATGGCGACCTCGGCCTCGGCAGCCTTGACGGGCGTCCTCGTCGCACCAAAGGGAAACCCGATGACCGTACAGACACCAATCGGCGTTCCGCGAAGCTCACGAGCGGCTGTGGCGACCCACGCCGGATTAACACAGACCGACGCAAAGCAATAGGTCCGGGCTTCTTCACAGAGTCCCTGTATCTGCTCGACCGTGGTCTCGGGCTTGAGTGCGGTATGATCGATCATTCGGGCAATCGGAGGCGCAAGCTTGCAGGCCGAGATCGCGTCCTGACAGGAGTCATCTGCCCGAACGCCAAAGCGCGCAGCACCAGCGTCTACGAGAGACCGAATGGCGGCACCCTCGCCACCACGCCTGGCGTTGCCGGCCCCGGCTTCAAGCCACCTCGATGGCGGCGCCCAGGACTCCTGCGGCGGCTGGTTGTGGCGGCCATATCGTGGTCGTCCCATGCTGTTCTACACTGCTTCAACGTTTCGCATCGCAGAAGATACGGACGCTGTGTCAACGCGGTGCGACCCCGCGAACGGTAATCGCACGTGGATGTACGCTGACCACCACTTCTTCAACGGCCCCAGAGACCAGTTCGCCGTCGATGTGGAGGTCCTGCGACGTACCGAACGCAACGGACACTTCCACAGCCTGCTTGATGGTCACTTCAGGTGCCGTGATGTGCGTCCCCCGGCGCACACCCGGCAGCAGACGGAGGCTCCTGAACAATCCCGGATACGCGACCGAACATACGTCGAGCAGGCCATCGTCAATTTGGGCATCCGGCGTCAGAAGGAATGCGCCGCCGGAGCGTGGTCCGTTGCAGACGCTGACAAACATCCCCCTGTCGATTTCGAGCAGGTGCAAATCGCCGCTCTCCGCCGATCGAGTCCTTACGGCAACGCGGGCCGGTTGCCAGCGGGCGAGCGTCTCGAGAATCGCGACGGTGTATGCGTGACCACCAAACAGCCTTTTCCAGCGAGTGGCACGCCGTGCTGCCGTCGCGTCAAATCCAATCCCCACTACGTTGCAGAAGTAGCGAGCGTGACGCTGCCGTTCGACAGGTGCCGTACCCGCCGCTTCACCTGACACTTCGCCGGGGCTTTCACCTGGCACTTCGCCGGGCCTTTCGCCGGGGCTTTCGCCAGCCGCCCGCCAGGCCAACGACGCGACATCAACCGAGCGGCGCCCACCCCGCATGAACAACGATGCCGCTTTCAGCGGGTCGACGGGCAGCCCGACGGCATCCGCAAAGTCGTTGCCGGTTCCACAGGGAAACACGGCGAGTTCGTTGTCATGTCCAGATCCGAGGATTCCGTTGACGACCTCGTTCACTGTGCCATCCCCGCCGGCCGCACACACCATGACGCCGGATGGCACAGCCGCCGCCAGCGACTGACACTCTCCGGGTTTGCCGGACATCTGCAAATCGACATCCCAACCGTCTCGCTGCAGGATGCTCACAAACTCGCCCTGGAGACGTCTAAATCGCCCGGAGCCCGCAGCCGGGTTGGCAACCACCGTGATTCGGTTATCCGTGTTCAACGCGTCTTTGCCCACCACGTTTGCTGCTAATCACTACCTTCCGTTTCAACCAGTCGGCCGTCGAGTACACCGTGCATCGACCGTCTGGTTGGTAGACCGCAATGTCGGCGATCACGCCGCAACACCGGCGACAGCGCCGCAAATCTGGCAGCCTTGCCCCCGATTATAGTGATGACGGCTGGATTATGGAGATGGCTGACACGGCGCCCGAGCGTCGCCCTAATCAGTGCTGCCCTCCTGATCGCGGCCTGCTCGAAAGGTGGACCGGACGGCACAGTTGTAACAGATCAAACGGGCCGGACCGTGCAGATACCCGACACGGTTGCTCGGGTCGTGTCGCTGGCCCCGAATGTGACGGAGTTGGTCTTTGCCGCGGGGTCTGGAAGCAAGCTCATCGCTGTTACCACCGCAGATGACTTCCCACCCGAGATCGAACGGCTTCCCAAACTGGACGCTGTGCCGGTTAATTTCGAGTCAGTGCTTGCACTCGCACCCGACGTGGTACTGATGAACGCCGAGATCAACAAACAAGATGATGCGGATCGACTCGTCGAACTGGGCGTGGCTGCCGTGATGATCGGAACGGAGTCGATTGACGAAGTGGCCGATGACGTAAGATGGCTCGGCGCTTTGCTGAACTCGGAGCAGGCGGCTGACCAACATGCCGGTATGTTACAGAGCGCGATCGACTCCCTGCGCAGTATGACATCGTCTGTTCAAAACAAACCGCGCGTCCTCTTTCTGATCGGATACAACACGCTGTACGCAATGGGTCAGGGCAGCCACATCCACGACGTAATCACTACTGCCGGAGGCATAAGCATCACGGCAGCGTTGAGAGAGAATCCGGTGCTCAACGAAGAGTACGTTCTCGCGGAGGATCCAGACTACATTCTCGTCGCCGGCGACGGTTCGTTCAGACCGCGCGACCTGACGGATGCCCATCCGTCTTTTGCCCAGTTGACCGCCGTCAAGAACGGACATGTGGAAGTAGTTAACGCGGATCACGTTCTTCGCCCGGGGCCGCGGCTCATAAGCGGAACGTACGCTATCGCTGCAATCCTGCACCCTTCGCTTTATGGTGACCGGTGACCGGGCGCGTGGATGAATCGGAACAGCGCCGTATGCACCCGGCCGCATGCGCACTGCTCGCTCTCGGCGCACTGGCGTTCGCCGTCGCCGCAGGCATTTTCTGGGGACCGGAGCATCTCGCGCCGTCGCAGGTACTTCGCTCACTTTTCCCGGCGGGAAACGAGTCGACCCCAACCGACGCAATGGTCGACACCATTGTGTGGCACATCCGTGGCCCACGGGTGGCGCTTGCGGGACTCGTTGGCGGCGGACTCGCCGTGGTCGGGGTTGCCATGCAGGCCCTGGTTCGCAACCCGCTGGCCGAACCCTATATCCTCGGTATATCGAGCGGCGCATCGGCTGGAGCCGCGCTCTTCTTCTTCGGGTTG
>JAUIJQ010000595.1 GCA_030431165.1 Rhodothermia bacterium
GACCGAGTTGAGTCTGAGTCAGGTGTCGCCCGTTCTCATCATCGGCGTGGTGCTGGCGCTCATGGTCATCGTCGGTGTGTTTGCGGGCGCGTATCCTGCCATGATCCTGTCGCGATTCATGCCCGCGCGCGTGCTAAAAGGCGTTGTATCCTCGCCGCGACTCGGGTTGCTGACGCGCGCCCTTGTTGTGCTGCAGTTCACGATTTCTATCGGACTCATCGCGAGCACAGGCATCATGACCAAGCAGCTCGGGTTCCTGCTGACGACAGACCTCGGGTTCGACGATGACTTTGTTCTGGCAATTGACACGCGGATGGTGGCACGCAGCGAAGCTGATGGCGTGATCAGCTACTTCCGGGATCACCTGCTCGCGCAGGAAGACGTCAAATCGATAGCACGGGCCGGCAATGCGTTTGCCGCGTACGGGAGCGACCGAAACGGGTGGGCCGACGCGTCCGGCGTCAACCGCAGTGCGTACAACTTCGGCGTTGACGAAGACTGGGTTGACCTGCTTGACATGGAGCTTGTCGCCGGGCGCAACTTCGACAAGAACAGGCCTTCTGACGCAACAAACGCCATCCTCGTTAATGAGGCGCTTGTCAGAGAGTTCGAGATCGAAGATCCTGTAGGCTACCAGATGACAAACTGGCTGAGCGGCATCTACGAAGAATCCCCGACGGTGATCGGTGTGGTCAAGGACTTCAACTACCGGTCCCTGCACGAAGAAGTGGCCCCGGCCATCATGAACATGCATCCGGGGTACTACAACTACTTCCAGACCATGCTCATCAAGCTTGGTCCGGATGATGTGGCCGCATCGATTCAGAAGGTCGAGCGCACGTGGAACGAGGTGTTGCCCGGGAAGCCGTTTACCTATGTCTTTATGGATGACGCGCTCGCGACGCGGTACGAGACCGAACAGCGCTGGCGGAGCCTCGTGACATACTCATCCGCGCTGGCGATCATCATTGCCTGCCTCGGGCTATTTGCACTGGCGATTCTCGTGGTTAACCGGCGCACCAAAGAAATCGGAATCCGCAAGGTGCTGGGTGCTTCCGTTACCGGCGTGGCGGCTCTGCTTTCGCGCGAATTTGCGGTACTCGTACTGATCGGTAGCGTCGTTGCATCGCCGCTGGCCTACCTGGCCATGCGGTCGTGGCTGTCTGGTTTTGCGTTTACGGTTTCAATCGGACCGTGGGTGTTTATCGGCGCAACCGTGGTCACGCTTGTTGTTGCACTGGGCACCGTTGGGATCCACGCAATGCGCGCGGCACGCGCTAATCCGGTGAGGGCACTGCGGTACGAATAGCCCGTCATCGCGGCACGAGTAACCACATGCCGCGTGCCGTGTGATAGTCGTACATTCGGTGGACGCCGTCCCCGAATGTTTTCCAATCCAACGATGCTTCGTTGTCTCAACGTCCGGCACCGCCCGCGCTCCGGCACGGCCACGATGGTCGCGTTTATGCTGCTCCATGTGGTTGTGTCGCCGGTTTGCCTTGCGTCGACGTTTCCGGTGAACGCCGGGTCTTTCCCCAACACGTCTCTCGAGAATCCGGAGGTCACGGTCCCGCGCATCGAGGGCGCTGATCTGACTATCGACGGCGTCCTGGACGAGTCCGTCTGGGACGCCGCCGCAGTCTTTACCGGATTCTCCCAGTACCGCCCGGTTGACGGCCGCCCCGCCATTGACTCAACGCACGTGCTGGTCTGGTATTCAGCAACGGCCATCCACTTCGGCGTCCGCGCCTATGAAGTGCACGGCGAGGTTCGGGCGACGCTGGCTGATCGGGACAAGATCAGCGGCGACGACCACGTGCAGATAATCCTCGACACGTACAACGACCGCCGTCAAGCTGTGCTGATCGGGGTGAATCCGCTGGGCCAGCAGTCCGACGGTGTTCTCCGTGACAGCGAACGCGGCGGCACGTTTGGGTCATCGTCATCCGGCGCGTACTCGGTTGACCTGAGCCCGGATTACGTCTACGAATCGCGCGGCCGCCTGACGGACTACGGGTACGAGGTGGAGATCCGGATTCCCTTCAAGAGCCTTCGCTACCAGTCGGGCGTTGTGCAGGAT
>JAUIJQ010000596.1 GCA_030431165.1 Rhodothermia bacterium
CGACGACCAGGCCGGCCAAAGCGTGTTTCTCGAATACACAATAGACGGCGTCACGAATACGGCGCCCATGATGGACGATGGTCTGGGACCCGATCAGGCGTCGGGTGACGGTATCTACTCCGTACAGCTCCCGCCGACCGAATCAACCGTCACCATGACGTACCGTTTCGTAGCGACGGATGCCTCAGACAGGTCGTCGTATTCCAATCTGAGATCACTCCAGATTGGTTATACGGGCCTACCCCTGTTCATCAACGAGTTGATGGCAAGCAATGACACAACGGTTGCTGATCCGTTCGGCGACTTCGACGACTGGGTGGAGATCTTCAACGGCGGAGAGAATCCGATCAACCTGTCGGGGCTGTACTTCAGTGACAACCTGTCGAACCGTGACAAGTGGGCAGCCCCCGATACGGTTATCGCGCCCGGTGCGTTTGTGATGTTGTGGCTCGACGACGAAGAAGGGCAGGGTCCGCTGCACCTGCCGTTCAAACTGTCAGCCGGAGGCGAGCAGTTCGGCATATTCGACGGCGAGGGCGCGATAGTCGATGCGGTCACATTTGGCGAGCAGGAAACGGACGTGGCCTTCGGACGAACCGTTGATGGCGCCGGTCGCTTCGACTACCTCGATCGGCCAACGCCGGCTGGACCCAACGGAACAAGCACAGGCACAGCGCAAGGGCCAGGCTCCGAACTCCACGATCCACTCCGTCTGGACGTATTTCCGAATCCTTTCGCCGACGGACTCACGGTTCGTGTCCACAGCAACGCAACCGAGCATGCGCGAGTCGAAATATTCGACGTGCTGGGAAGGTTGATTACACAGCGAGATCTGCCCGCGACAAGCCGTGCTGACATACACTGGGACGGGCGCGCCGCAAGCGGCACGGCAGCGGGTGCGGGGCTCTACCTGGTGCGGCTCGTTGACTCATCGGGACGGACTCTGGCTACCAAATCGGTAATCCGGCAATAGAAAAAACGTCAAAAGAAGGACCATTGACGGCATTTTGATCGGTCGGGCGACTTTTTTCAGCCCCGGCATACTACATCTGTAGTATACTACGTTATGCTGCTGCCCGCGCTGCTCCCATAGTTCAGGAGCGAAGGCGACTCTCCCGTAAGACTGCATCAGCTTCATCACTGCGCATCCCTCAGTACCTCAGCTACCGTGCTTCGTCTCATCGTTCTGAAGGAAATCCGCGAGAGCCTGCTCAATCGTCGGTTTCTGGTTATCGCAACCTTCTCGGTGCTGCTGCTCGTTCTGAGCGGTGTCGTCAACTACGAACACTTCGGGGCGCGCCAGGCATCTTTTGACAGCCAGTACGCAAGCTTCACGCAGGACAGGGACCCGTCACAACTCAGGGCGTACCGTCCGCCGGTGTTGCTGTCTGTGCTCGCACGCGGTACTGAGCCGTACATGCCGCTGTACTTCCAGTTTGGCACAAACGACGCGACGCTTGGGCGAATCGATGCGGGCAACATAGAAGCCGAGGACTTTCGCCTTCTTGCCGCGCTTGGGAGTCTGGACTTTCTGTTCCTCGTACAGGTTGTGTTCAGCCTTCTCGCCATTCTCCTTTCGTTTGACATGATCGCCGGCGAAAAGGAGCGGGGGACATTGAAGGCCGTGTTGTCGAACAGCGTTCCGAGGGACAAGGTCATCCTCGGCAAAGCGCTCGGCGGATTTGTCGTACTGATGATCGTGTTTCTCATTGGTGCGCTGCTGCTGCTCGCGGTGCTTACGATCCTCGACAGCCGCTTTCTGGAAGGGGCAATGTTTGGCCGTTTTGCCGCGATGCTTGCCGTGTCGTGTTTGTACATCGCCGGATTCTTCGTCCTGGGCCTGATGGTGTCAGCCGCTTGCCACTCGGGCCGAACCGCTATCGTTTCACTGCTCGTTGTGTGGGTGACGTTGCAGCTCGTTATTCCCAAGCTCGCAGAAACGGTTGCGACGGTGACACGACCGGTACGATCGGAGGAATCCATCCGCGTCGAGAAGACGGGCGCTATCGACGAAATCGACCAGCGAAAAATGGACGAGGGTGGCGAGTTGTTTCAACGCGTATTCCAGACCGACCA
>JAUIJQ010000052.1 GCA_030431165.1 Rhodothermia bacterium
AGGACTAACACCATGGCGGAAACCGGTATCGCGGTTCGTACATACGCGGGTATTCCGGACCTGCCGTTTGCAAGGTGAATCATGGCTCGTATTGGGCTGTTGGTCAGATGTGATCAACCGGAGTCCTCGGGAAACTCAAAGGGCACCGCGGCGGACCGATTTATGGCGCCGAACACGCCGATTGCTCCGTCAATCTGTGACTGGATGAACACCGGTTCGATAAACGGATTGATATTCGACTCCCGTTGTCGGTCAAGCGTATCGTAGAATTCGGCCGCGTCCAGATTCAGGCTCTGTACGTAGAGCGTCGCCGGGTCGCCTTTGCGGTTTGTATAGGCGGGTTCGACAACGAGGCGAACGGGCGCTCCGTCAAAGCTGGTGTCGAAATAGACGAAGCGACTGATTTCACGCACTTCGACAAGTTCACCATCGGCCAGGCATGTGCTCGAATACTCGAAGTCGTCGACCGTCTCGTGCTTGTTGTCCAGCGGCCGATTCATCTGGACTCTGTACTGGTTGGGTTGTCCGGCGATGTCCACAAAGTCGAGGATGACGCCCTCGTGCCCGCCGTACAGATCGGTGAAGTTTGTCGTGTACGAAACACTGTCGATGGTGACCGCCCTAACGTTTGTGACCGTGCTAGCTGCATACGTCTCGCCACCCACCTCAACAGTCAACGTGTACTCGGTGTCAGCTTCGGTTGCCTGCGCCCCAATGTAGTAGGGTTCGTAGCGGCACCAGAACTTGTTGTACACGGAGTCAGCCACGAGAAAGTCAGTGCCGCTCGCGCTTGATATCGTGACGCGCGCGCCGCGAACAAACAGTTCGGATGGCGTGTTGTCGGTTGCGAAGAAGGGTACAGTCCGATTGAGGAATACCTTCGGTACGGTACCGGGAAGGAGGAGGCTCTCGATTGCGAGTCGCTCCTCGTAGGTGTCGAGTTCGACAGTTATCGTCTTTTTGCATCCGGTCGAGGCCGACGCGATCAGTGCGATGGCGAAAAACGTCGCTACCCTGATGACGCCGATGGCCGTCATGCGTGATGTAAACGTGCGATCTAGCGGGGAACGCCCGGCCTCATCCGACGCGCTATTTCTTGGTCGTGGCATCAGATCTTGAAGTTGAAGCTTACACTTGGCATAACGGGGAGCAGCGAGACCTGCTTGCCAACCGGCGACCCCGTGTTCAGGTCGAGTTCAAGGAACACGTAGTACGGGTTGAGTCGGCTGTACAGGTTGTACACGCTGATGATCATCGACGACTCGCGGAACCACTTTGGGTTGAAGCTGCGCGTCGCTGACACATCCAGGCGATGGTAGGCGCGCATCCGGTAGTTGTTGAGCCTGTCGTAGTCGTAGAACAGTCCGGCGTACAGGTCGCCGCCCTGGGCAGCGTACAAGCGGCCTGTTGGCAGCGTGAATGCGGTCCCCGATGTAAAGATGAAGTTGGCGGCCAGCGTCCACCGGTCGTTCACGTCGAAACTCGATGTGAGCGCCAGGTTGTGCCTTCGGTCGTAGCGGAATGGGAACGTCTCGCCCCGGTTGAGCTCGGGGAAGCGTTGGTTGGTCCAGGACAGCGTGTAGGAGGCCCAGCCGGCCATCCGACCGCGGTGCTTCTGGAGCATCAACTCGGCGCCGTAGCTCCAGCCCTTGCCCCGCGTGAGTTCCTCGTCGATGTTTGCGTATTCAAGGAGCTGCGTGCCCTGCTTGAAAAGCACCTGGTTGTGCATCCACTTGTAGTAGAATTCGAGACTGCCTTCCAGCGCGCCGTCGTTCAGTAGGTGCGTGTAGCCGGCAGCAATCTGCTCTGATCGTTGTGGTTTGACGATCTCGCTTGAGGGAATCCAGATGTCAGTCGGCAGAGAAGCCGTTGTACTTGGAACCGAATGCACAAACTGGTGCATGACGGTGTACGAAGCCTTGGCGGCACCGGCGGGGGTTATGCCAAGTCGGGCGGAGAAGCGTGGCTCAACGCGGGTGTACCGCGCTCCGTCAGCGGCGAAGTGCGGGACGCGGACGCCCACGTTGAGTCCGACGCGTTCGCTGATTTCCCATCGATCGTTGAGATACAACGCCGACTCAGTGGACGGCCGGGGCAGGATGTTGCTCTCGTCAAAAGCGGGAACCACGAACTCTTTGACAACGCCGCCCTCCGCACCCGTGGAGCTGAACTCGTGATGCGTCAGTACAGCGCCGAACCGGATCTCGTGGCGCGGCGACGCGATGAACTGGAACTCAGACTTGGCGGTCAGGTCTTCGATGCCTGAGTAGTTGAGGGAATGGAACGCGCCCTGTACCGTTGATATCCGGAGGAAATACTTGTTGCGGATGAGAGAGACGTTCGAGAACAGTCGCGACGACATGATCCGGTTCCAGCGGAGCGTGGCCGCGCTGTTTCCGAAGCGGATACCGTATCCGACGCCGCTGGCGTCCACGTACTCCGCGACGTCGCGACCCTGAAAAAAACTGAGGAAGATGCGATCACGTCTGGAGACCGCATGGTTTACCTTCCCGTTCAGGTCGTAGAAGTAGTACGTGTTACGATTGGTGCTGGGCTGAAAGGGCTTGGCTACCAGATCGACGTAGCTGCGGCGTGCGGAGACGATAAACGAACCGCGGTCTCGCGTAATTGGGCCTTCAATCGAGAGTTTGGATGTGAGTAAGCCAATGCCACCCTCTGCTTCATAGTGTCGCTTGTTGCCATCCCGCATGGCGATCTCAATAACCGACGACAGGCGGCCCCCGTATTGCGCGGGGAAACCGCCCTTCACGACGCTGACATTGTTGATGGCGCTTGAGTTGAACGTGCTGAACAACCCGAATAGATGGTTCGGATTGTATACGGTGGCTTCGTCAAGCTGGACCAGGTTCTGGTCTATGTTACCGCCGCGCACATAGATGCCGGTTGTTCCTTCCTGGCCCGCCTGAATGCCGGGCAGGAGCTGAATAACCTTGAGGACGTCCTGCTCGCCGAGAATCGCCGGCAGGTCTTCGATCATGCGTACCGGGACGTCCACGACGGACATCCTCGTCTGCCGAATTGCCGCTCTCGCTTCCTCACGCTGCCCCGTGACCGTCAGTTCGTTCATCAGGGAGACGGTGCGTTCCATTTGGACGTCGAGCGTTATGTCGTCGCGCAACGACAGCGACTTGACCTGCGGATGATACCCGACGTAGGAAACAATCAACGCGAGGCTGTCGGCCTCGGGAATTGTCAGCGAGTAGAATCCGTACGCGTTGGTTGCCGCACCGAGTTCAAGCGACACGACATAGACGTTGGCGCCGATCAATACCTCGCCGCTCTCTGCGTCTGTTATTGTGCCACTGACGGTGTGGCGCTGTGCAAGGACGCCCGTTGGGATAGCCAGCCACGTGAGGCAGATAATCGTCAGGGTGAGAGTAACCGTAAAGACGCGGATGTCTCGAGTGAGCATCGTGGTTTGGCGCTTTGTTCAATTGCAGAACCCGCCAGATGCGTCGACTACGTAATCAGTGCGTGAGCTGAATTGAAAAAAGTGGGAGGAGTGGCGTGCCAAACCGGTTCTGTCGGACAAGCTGATCCGATGCTTCGTCCCGGTTGATGACCCAGTGGGTGACATTACGACGGTTCAGCACGTTGATGACGGTGATGCGTGCTTCGAGCGCTGTCGTGCCGGCCGTCATCCGATAGGTGATGCCTGCGTCGAGTTGCAGGTCGATGGGCAGGTCGTGCAGTCCGGGTGATGTTAGATCAAAACCAAGCTGCGTGCTGGTTGACGGATTGGTGCCCAGGTAGTCATAGTACGCGGGCAGGAACGCCCAGGAGCGACCTGCTGCGTAACGCATCCTTGCCACGAACGACCATGGACCCACGCGTAGATCAGCTCCCAATCGAACGGCGTGGGGTACCTCCCAGGGCGCCGGCTGGTACGCACCACCGAATCGCTGCTCGATCCGGCGTTCTGATCGCATGAACTCGTACGATGCGTCTACTTTGGCCTGCAGCGCGCGCACAGCGAATGCCCGGGAAATCGCGACCCCAATGCCTGCAGCGCGCGCGTCGCCTCTGACGACTGAGCCATCGAAGTCGGTTTCGGGCTCGACGTCCGTGTCCAGGGCGTAGTTGAGGTGAAGCTGGTCGGTGGACTGCTTGAGGTATGTTTCGACGCGGAAGCGCCACCCGTTCCGGGTTGTCGCCTGCACGTCCAGTGAGGCATGATGGTTCTTTGACGGAACCACGTCGGCACCGAGAGGAATCCAGAATCGAAAGGTCGGGATCAGTGCTGTACCAGAGTACGATGCAACGTCCACCTGTTCGATGAATTGCCGATACCGGCCACCGGCCAGACGGAGCGCCCACGCTGCGACATGTGAACCTGACCATTCATGAGTAAGCGCAATGCGTGGTTCTGCGTACGCGGTGTTGTGGTTGGCTAACCATGTCAGTCGCGACCCTACGGTCAGCTTCGTGCGTGGCGCCATGGTCACGACGTCCTCGACAAATCCGGCCACACGTAGACGTGATGGCATGATAAGGGAGTCGGTGACGATAGGTCCGTTGTCGCTCGGGTGGTAGCGAAGCGAGAAGTCGCTGTCTACAAGCGTGCCCTCCAATCCGACTTCGACGACGTGGCGCGACCGGTGATAGGTCAATCCGGATGAAAGCGTTGATTCGTCGATCTCATTGAAGTCGCGCGGTGAAGCGGCACCCTGGTTTCCCGACGACGTCACCTCGAGCGGTGAGCCGGCAAAGGGATGGCGGAGAGAATACGAGCTTGACCGTCCTTCGACGTGAGCAAACGTTCGTCCGTTGGGTACCCATTCGTATCGGATGCGCGCCGCTCGATTAGTCCAGCGATAGTCATCGCCAATAACGCCGGCCGGTCGCGGTTGCGCCTCAAGTGCGCCGTTACCGAACACATTCCGTCCGTGGTAGGCAGATACGTAGATGCTCGACAGATTGCGTCGTTGAAACCGTGCTGCTGCGTGCAGGTCGGTGAAGTCAAGTTCAACGCTTCCGCTGGCGAGGGAGGGCTCTGCTGGATCTGAGGGATCATCCGGGTTGTTCGGATCGGATGACGCGCTGCCGAGTGTTTCGACTATGAGGTCGTTTGGTTCGCTCCACGAGCGAAATCGGTCTTCGAGCGCCCGCAGACGGAACCAGTCCCAGAGTGCACGCCTCCCCGAGACCGCCCACTGCGCCGTGATCCCGGACCGCAAAGCGACCGACCCACTCGCCCTCGCGTTGAAACTGACAGGATCTGCACGCCCGGCGACGTGTACGCCGCGACGGGAACCAAGCGCGTGCTCGATTTCAACAACGCCGGCCGGATGGCTTCCGTAGCGTGCCGCGTATCCCGCCTTGTGGATGGTAATCTGCCGGATGGCCAGCGGGCTGAACGGACCGACCAATCCGCCATTTCGAACCGGCACAAAAATGCTCGTGCCGTCGAGCATGTAACGGTGCTCGCCAGAGGCGGAACCCTGAATGTGCATGTCTGAAAGAAGACCGTCAGAGTGTACCCCAACGGCGAGGGTAACAGCACGCAACGGGTCAATCGTTGCTGACGGTTCGTCAAGCACCTCGGGTGCTTGCGTGCTGCTTCCACCAAGCGCAGTTGCGCCGCGTTCCTCGTCACGTGCATCAACGACAACCGGCATTGCTGTGACAATTCGAGGTGACATACGGATCGTGACCGCAACGGAACTGTCCGCCGCAACCGACACCGTTGAATAGGCAGGGTCGTAGGCCACGTGCGAAGCGGCGAGTTGGTACGTCCCGGTTGTGACGTCGACAATCGCAAACCGGCCGTCATCACTGGCCATCACGCCACGCCCCGATGCGTCGAGCACAACCGACGCGCGGGGCAATGGTGCGCCCGTTTCGTCGTCGATAATCGTGCCGGACAGTCGCCCCGTCCGATCGGCGATTTTCGGCTTTTGAATTACGACGTAGGCGCCGTTGGACAGCCTCACATAGTCGAGTCCGGTACGGTCCAGCACGCATCGAAGCAGATCTTCGTGGACGAGATCGCGCGCACGGCAGTAGCTTTGTCGGCCGGCAACTACGTCTGAGTCAAAGAGGAGATCAATCGCTGTTTGCTCGATGAGAACCTGCAGTGCATCCGCAAGAGGCACTCCGACGAGTGCAACCGAGTAGACGGACTGATTCCCAACCCGCTGCGTTCTTGCGTCCTGGGCACTTGTGCCGCGGGGCGTCAAGACAAGTACAAGCAGTCCAAAAGCAAGCAGCCAAAGAGCAAGCAGCCTGTACGCCGGCGGTAGCACTGCACGTGTCAGCAGTGCCAGACAGACCGGCGTGCATGCGATGGGCGCGCAGGCAGGTTCGCATCCGACTGGACCATCCTCATGCATCAGGGCTCAAAGGTGGTGATCAAGAAGCCGTTGGCTGTTTGCCTGTACGCTAATCCGTATCCCGCGCAAAGTGTTTCGATGACTTCTTCCGCGTTAGAGGGGGAGCGGAGGGCCAGGTTCACGCGCCGGTTGGCGGCATCCGTGGCCGTCAGGTCAATTTCAATGGCAAATCGCCGTTCCAGGTCGGCGAGAACCGATGTGAGGTTTACGTCCCGGTAGAAGACGCCACCGGTTCGCCAGGCCATTGCGCCGTCCACGGGCCCCGCATCCGATATTGCGCCGGAACTGGTGACGGCGCGGGTTTCGCCCGGATACATCGTGACGACGCTCTCGGCAATTGTATCCTGAGACTGCGCCGGTTGTGCGCTGGTGTCAGCGGCGCGCAGTGAGACAACGCCTTCTTCAAGGGCCACGGCAGTGGACGGCTCAACGTCGTTGGCCCGTGCGCGTACGTTGAATCGGGTGCCGAGCACCGCGACGGTTGCGTTGAACGTTTCGACGCGGAACGGCTTTCCCGACGGATCAGCGACCGTGGTTACGTCGAAGAAGGCTTCGCCTTCGAGGCGAACAATGCGAGCGGCAAGCAACTCTTCGTATTCGATGAAGGTGCCCGCGTTCATTTCAACGACTGAGCCATCAGGCAGCGAGACCCGCTGTGTTTCTCCTGCATTGGTTGCGAACGTCACGGGTGCGCGTTGTGCGAACAATCCGCTGAGGTAGATCGCGACTACGAGTACAACCACGGTCGCTGCCAGCGCAGCGATGCGGCGGCTGATGCGGGTGATGCCGCGGCCGCGACTGCCACGTCGTTGACCCGCTTGATCGAGCGCATGCACGTTTGGTGGCGCGTCGGGTTGCGCGTCGGCGCTGCTGGACTCCCTGCCACTTGCAAGTGCAACGGCTGCAAGATGCTCCCAGACCGCGGCCTCACGGTTAGGGTCGAGTGGCTGTTGGGACATCCCACTCTCAGCGGCATGCCACACCTCTTCCAGCGCGGCGCGCTCGTCATCTGAAGCCGCACTGAGGACCTTGCTCAGGTTCGCACGCACGTTTTCGCTCACGTTCGTGTTCTGACTCCCGTCCTTGTGCGATCCGCCGCCGTCTGTAGAGGAATTCGTCACCGTGACAACCTTTGTTTCATCGATCTGGTGTAGCCGCGAGGTGCGCGCGTAAATCACGCAGCGCGTGCAGCACGTGCGTTTCGACGGTGCGCTCAGACAGCTGCATGATGTCTGCAATCTCACTGTGCCGCAGCCCATGGAATCTGCTGAGCACAAACGCCTCCGCTCGCCGTGGCGGCAGTGCGCTGATCCATGTCGAAAGCAGCTCGTGCAACTCGCGCGCCTCAAGGTCGGATGACGCATCTGCCGAAGACCCCGACGCAGGTGACTCACCAAGCTGGTCAAGCGGAATCGAGCTGCGTCGCCGGAACGTTCGCACGTGATTCAGGGCGCGGTTTCGGGCCATGGTGTACAGCAGTGCCTTCAGGTTCGAGTCATGCGCCAGGCGCGCACGCATCTCCCAGAGTTTGGTGAAGGTCTCCTGCAGTACGTCGTACGCGGTATCTATGTCGCGTACGATTTGCTGCACATAGCGCACAAGCGGACGGTTCAGCAGTTCATACGCCTCCCGGAACGCATCCGGATCCGAATTACGTATCCGTAGCGCCAGATCGACACGGTCAGGAGACCGCATCGGATCGGGCTGCTGAAGTCCGCCGCTGTGTTGCTTCAAGGTCTTCCCAATCCGGGTTCACTGTAAAGAACCCAATCGGGAACGCAACTACGTAATCCGCGCCAGAAAAATCCGCTGTTAGACGACCCGGGCCATTCTGAGGCCCTGGGGATCGCTTTTTGGCGCTACTCGCCGCGTTCCGGAATGACTTCGTCGGATTTTGAAATCACGACCTCAACGCGTCGATTCGCCTGTCGCCCGGCGCTGGACGCGTTAGTCGCGACCGGGTAGGCTTCGCCGTATCCGACCGTGCGAACGCGGTTTATCGTAATGCCGCGTTCGATCAGCGCAAAGCGGACGGCGTCGGCGCGGCGCAGGGACAGGCGCTCATTCAGTTCGTGTGACCCCGTGTTGTCGGTGTGGCCTTCGATGAGCACACTGCGCTCCGGGTATTCGTTCAGGAACGTGGCGAGCTGTTCAACGGCCCTGACGCCGCCGGCTTTCAGGTTTGCCTGGCCGACATCGAAGAGGACATCGCCAAGCGTCAGTACGAGACCGCGCTCGGTTTGCTGCGCTTCGAGTTCTTCGACGCGGCGTGCCAGTTCCTGAGCGCGCGCGAGCGCTTCTTCGGCTTCCTGTCGTGCCTGCTCGGCTTCTTCCTGTGCAACGCGTGCTTCAGCACGAGCCTGTTCTGCACGCTGGCGTTCCGACATCGCGCGCATGCGTTCTTCTTCGGCCTTGGTTGTTGCTTCACGCGCACGCTGCTCGGCGCGCTCAGCTTCTATTCGGCGTGCTTCGAGTTGTACCCGCTGGCGCTCGACTTCCGCTCGTTTTACGTCTTCTTCGGCTTTGCTCAGTCGCGCCGTTGCAACGGCAATCTTGACCTTCTGCCGACCTACGTATGCCTCGTGCTCGACATCGGCCGGCTCCGCGCCGTCACGCCACAGCGTTTCAGCGCGCAGGATGTGCTCCTCAGCTTCCTCGAGTGGTACGGCGGCGTGCATCATTACGTCGGCGTTGGATGCAGCGAGTCCGTACTGCGTACGTGCGTCAATCAGTATCGGATTCTTTGCCGGCGGTCCGCCACATGCCGATACGGCAAGTGCGGTGATAATGACGGCAAAGAGGGGGGCGGTGCGGTTGGGAATCTTCATGGCGATCATCCGGTGATCAGATCAAATCGGTAAGTCGGGACCTGGAGTGAACGGAAGGCTATCGTCGCGACATGCGTTCCATCTCCTGACGAAGCACTTCAATACTCTCCATAATCTGTTTGATGGCCGCGTCAGACTTGTGGGCGAGCGCGGTGATTTCGGCGAGGTCGGCATCAACTTTTGCCTGCTCTGCCATACGGAGCGCCACCAGGTTGTTGCCCTGCCCGCTCCAGACGATCGCAGTCGACGCCGCGTTGACCGGGCCGGACGGGTCGGAGGGATCGGACGCGGGGTCGTTGTCTCCGTCTTCACCGCCGCTCGTGGCCGGATCGTCCGCACTCGCGTCGGCTGTCGTCGTCGTGGCCTCGGCCGGCGCGGTCGTGTCCGATGACGAGTCGCCGTCGTCGGATCCGCAGGCGGTGGCCACCAACAGGAGCGTCACCGCCGCTGCGATCAGCGTCGTGCATCGTCGGGCGACTGACATCATGGGTCCTCGTCGGTGCTGGGTTCGACCACCTCGAGGGGCGGGTCGAACGTGGTCGTGTACACGAGACGGCTGACACCCTCGGCGATGGAGGGGAACGGCGCCCCCTCGGGCAGGGCCAGGATGGCCAGGCGCCCGAAGCGGGGCGACGGTTGCGGGATCGTATCGGCCGCACACACGCCATCGGCGTCGAAGGTGCAGATGATCGTGCCGATCGGCTGCTCATCGCTGACCGCGAGTGCGAGGGCGACCACCTCGGCGCCGGCGTCGACGTCGGGTGCGTTGGGCGCCACCCATTGGATCGGGTCGCCGAGCCCCTCGGCTTCCATGCGGAACGTGAACGGATCGGTCGTGATCTCGAGCACCGCCGTGGGGGCCAGACCGTCGGGTGGCGGCGGGAAGGTGAACGCCAGATCGCAGGGGCTCGCCACGCACGGCTGGTCGGTCGGGGCGAGGACGACGGGGCCGTCGTAGGCCGCCAGGGTCGTCGTGGTGGCGTCGGACGTGTCGTCGCGAGCCCCGAGTGCGAACTTGGCGATCCCGGCCGAGGTGGCCGCGGCCCCCGTCCCCGGTTCGCGCAGGCCGATCACGGCGTACACGTCGTCGCCCGCCACGACTGGCGCGCCGGCGACGACCCCGGGGACCTCCTGGGACCACACCGTCTCGCCCGACGTCAGATCCACGGCCCGGAACGTGAAGTCCGTGCCACCCGCGAAGAGCAGATCGTTCACGATCACCGAGCCGCCGTAGATCGGGAGCGGCTCGGACGCTTGCCACACGAGGGTGCCCGACGTCGGGTCGATCCCGTGCAGGCACGGACAGGCGTTGGCGCCCTGACCCGCGGTGCCGCCGGCGACGATCGCGCCGTTGGTCGCGGTCGGACCGATGAACCCACCGAAGCTGAAGTTGGACCCCTCCTCGAAGTCGGACTCCTTGGCCAACACGTCGTGCACGAGGTCGCCCGTGGCGCGGTCGACGACGTAGTAGTGCCCGTCCTTGTTCCCGAGCCCCACGACGGCCCGTCCGTCGACCTCGAAGAGGTTGGGGGCACCGGCGAAGTCGAGGTCGTCGCGGTTCGGCTCGTGGGGCTGGAAGGTCCAGATGACCGAACCGTCGTCGAGGTCGAGCGCCACGATCGCCTCGGTGGCGTCGTGCCACCCCTCGGGTGAGGTCGGGCAGTTGGCCGTCCCGAAGAACACCTGCCCGGCATCGACGTCGACGGCGGGTGACGACCACACCCCTCCGCACCCCGCCGGCTCGCCGCCGTCGTCGGGATCCCAGTACCAGACGATCTCGCCCGTGGCCGCGTCCAGCGCGACGACCCCGGCGTGGTGCCCCGGCCGGTCGTGGGCGTCGAACCCGAAGATCACCATGCCCCCGACGACGA
>JAUIJQ010000597.1 GCA_030431165.1 Rhodothermia bacterium
AAAAGTCCAGTTGGCCGGGACGCTCTGCTCTTCGGCTCCGGCGCTGTTTTGCGCGTCGGGCCTGGCGAGGTCGTCGGCGTCAGCCATGTCAGACATTCCGCTATCAGCAGTGCCACTTGGCGTGTCGGTTTCGTTGGCACATGCGCCTGCGAGTACGAGAACTAGCGCGAGTGCGGCGGCGAAGGGTACCTTGTTTGTGTATGGCAATCTCATGGCAATGCGATGGTCGAGGAGACGCTTGAGGGATTACTGAATGTAGGCAATCAGAGGGAATCGCCGTGATTGGTGTGGTTGGGGGGATGGGGCCGTGGGCTACGGCGGATCTCCTGGACAAGATCGCGCAGGAAACGATCGCTGAAGGCGACCAGGACCACCTTCCAGTTGTGCTGCTATCTGCGGCGTCAAGGATTGCTGACCGTACGTCGTTCATGGAGGATCGGACTCTACCCAATCCCGGTATTGAAGTCGCCTCTCAGGTAACACGGTTAATCGACTGGGGTGCAACGACTATAGGGGCACCATGCAACACGTTGCATCTGCCTCCAATATTTGAACCAATCCAGGGTGCCGCAAGAGGCGCCTCCCTCGTCAGCATCGTCGATGCGACGACTGCCGACATCAGACGGTTACTTCAGCCGGGAGCCCGCGTCGGGTTACTTGGCACCCGTGCGACGATGCGCTTTGAATTGTACGACGATCCGCTGCGTGACGCGGGGTTTGAACCCGTCAGGCCCGACGAAGCGACCTGTGTTCGGATACATGAGGAGGCGCTGTATGGCCGAGACGGCATTAAACGTACTCCGGGTACCGTCTCTGACACGGCGCTGAACATCGTTGATGACGCAATCGCTCGTCTGTGTGAGCGCGGTGCGGATTGTGTTGTACTCGCGTGCACTGAGCTCCCGATCGTACTCCGCTACATGCGGCCGGATGCTCGTAAGGTTCCGTTGGTGGACCCCACACGGGCGTTGGCACGCGGGCTGATTGCTTCGTATGATCGAACGAAGCTCAGGCCTTAGCATCCACCAATGAACACTCGTTGAGCATCGCGTTGATGATCCGCTCGAAACAATGCCTTTCTCTATTTGGTGAAGCGACAGTACTACTGATTGCTGCACTCGCGACGTTGATAACCAGTCCGTCGCTGGGACAGTCAGCAGAGAATAGTCGGCCGAGGGTGCGCGAACTCGGTGTTGTCGTAGGCGTGTTTCCGCCGGGGACATCCAATGCAATTACCGATGTGCCGGGAGTACGTGTTGGTCACAGCACTGTCATCTCAGGCGACTCGATCAATACCGGCGTGACGGTGATTTTGCCCCATGGCGACAACGTGTACCACAATCCGGTGCCGGCCGCCGTGCACGTTGCAAATGGATACGGCAAGATGCTTGGTATCGCGCAGATCCAGGAACTCGGTGTCATAGAGACACCCATTGCGCTGACGTGTACGCTGTGCGTCTGGCGTGTTGCCGATGCCCTCACCGATTATTACCTCGGGCTGGACAACATGCTGGCGGTGCGCTCGATTAACGCGGTTGTGGGTGAAACAAACGATGGGTACCTGAACGACATCCGCACCAAACCGGTAACAGATCGCGACGTCATCAGCGCAATTGAAGCTGCGTCAACAGGTCCGGTTGAGGAGGGATCCGTCGGCGCAGGCCGAGGCACTGTTGCGTTCGGCTGGAAGGGTGGGATCGGCACAAGCAGTCGCCTGGTTCACACCAGGGACACAACGTATGCCATTGGTGTACTCGTCCAATCAAACTTTGGTGGCATTCTTCACGTGGCGGGGGCGCCGGTAGGCCAGGAGTTGGACCAGTATGCGTTTCGGCGAAACGCGGCGGGAAAGTCAGGCGACGGAAGTATCATGATTGTCGTGGCAACCGATGCGCCAATGGACGCGCGGCAGCTAACGCGACTGTCTCATCGCGCCATGCTGGGCGTGGGGCGCGCCGGCGGTGCCATGACCCATGGTTCAGGTGATTTTGTCATTGCATTTTCGACGCAGGTAGAAAACGCCAAGCCGAAGACCGCCGCTCTTCCTGACGGCGCGCTG
>JAUIJQ010000598.1 GCA_030431165.1 Rhodothermia bacterium
AACTTCAACAGCCTGCACGTTGCAATCGAGCCGCTCGCGATCTGGTATCAGCCGCGGGAAATCCGACACGTTGTTGCACGTTTTCAGCCCGGACAAACCGAAGAGGCGATTGAGCATCTCAGAGAAGTCTGGGCCCAGTTTGCCCCGGGTATTCCGTTTACGTACCGCTTCATCGATGACGTCTTTGATCGTCAGTACGCAAACGAGCGCAGAACGAGTCGCGTTGTTGTTGTCTTTGCGCTGCTCGCCATTTTGGTGGCGTGTCTAGGGCTTCTCGGATTGGCTTCTTACACGGCGCAGAATCGCACGCGTGAGATCGGGGTCAGGAAAGTACTCGGCGCCTCGGTTCCGGGAATCGTCGGGCTCCTCTCCAAAGACTTTGTAATCCTGGTCGCGGTTGCTTTTGCGGTAGCGGTGCCCGTCTCGTGGATGATCCTGTCGCGATGGTTATCCGGCTTTGCTTACCGCATCGAATTGGGTCCGGGCGTGTTTGCACTTGCATTGGTCGCGGTCCTCGCCGTCGCGTTTCTGACCATAAGCACCCAGGCCCTGCGGGCGGCGACAGCCGATCCCGTCAAGTCGCTCCGCTACGATTAGGAGACATCCAGATCAGCAGACATCCGGAGGAGAACAATGAGCCAGATTTGTATACCGATCCCCGACCTGCACACGCATCCCAGCGTCAGTCTTGAGGTCACAATCGGAGAAGAAACACACGTGATGAACTATCGCGTTGAGTCACTCCCGTGGGAGAACGATCTCAGGCCAACGGAGCGCATCGACCGCCTGCGCGATTTTCTGAAGGACTACGACAGCACGTGGGAGCTGGTGCAAATTGGTCCGCCCGACGGTGGAATCATCAGTGTCACGTTCAGACAGCACGAGCCCGTTCGGGTCGGAAGGGAATCATGATCAAGAACTACCTGAAAGTCGCCCTTCGCCGGTTCAGGCGTGGCGGCACGCACGCCGCGGTGAACGTGGTCGGACTCGCGCTTGGCATGGCCACCTGCGCGTTGATCTTCATGCTTGTGCATCACGAGTGGAGCTACGACCGCTTTCACGAAAATGCCGATCGCATTCATCGCGTCTACTTCGAGTACGTCTCGCCCGAAGGAGAGATCGGGTACCAGGCGATGATGCGGCCCGACTTTACGCCGTCGTTCAAGGAGTCATTTCCGGCACTGCGCGGCGCGACGCGGTTCGTTTCGTCAGGCCGGGACTTTCAGGTAGGCAACGAGACCACCCGACACACGCTGGCGGAGGTCGACGCGGATTTCTTTGAGATGTTTACGTTCCCCGCCGTGGCGGGGGACGCCGTCGCCGCGATTGCCGATCCTACGTCGATGGTTGTTACAACTGCAGCCGCGGCAGCCCTGTTCAATATCACCGACGAAAACTGGTCGCGTGCCATCGGGCAGACCGTTTCGATCCCGGACGAAGAAACAGCTTATGACTTCAGTGTTGGCGCTGTCATTGCTGAAATACCGAACAACTCGTCGCTCACGTTTGATGTGGCCATCTCGTTTGAGAACTACGACAACATCTACGTCGGTGGCAATAACTGGGGCGGACGCACAAGCACGTACGCGTTGCTTGACGAAGGCGTCGACCCTGTGGCGTTTGAGGCTTCCTTCACGTCGTTCACCGATCTCGAGTTCGGGTCGTACGTCGAGAACATGCGAAATGCCGATCGCATCGCCGCGGACGCAGATGCGTATCGCCTACGGCTGCAGGCACTGCCGGCAATGCACAGCGATATCGATGTGTGGGTGCCGTACGAGGCCAACGCGCACAACCCGCGCTACTCCTGGATCCTCACGGCTATCGGCATGCTGATCCTCATGATCGCGTGTATCAACTTCATGACGCTCTCTGTGGGCCAGTCAACGATTCGCGCACGTGAGGTTGGGGTCCGCAAGGTGCTCGGCGCAACCCAGACTCAGGTTGCCAGGCAGCACTGGGGAGAGTCAATTGTGATCTCCGGAGTTTCGCTGGTCCTCGGCCTCTTCATTGCGGTTGCCGTGACCCCTGCGTTCAATAACCTCACTGGGAC
>JAUIJQ010000053.1 GCA_030431165.1 Rhodothermia bacterium
CAGGTGGAATTCGCCCAAGTACCTCATCGGCGAGAGCTATGGAACGACGCGTGTAGCCGGTCTCGCCGGTGAGTTGCAGAATAGTCACTGGATGTACCTGAACGGCGTCATTCTGGTCTCGCCGACGGGGCTCGGGCTTGAACCACCGGGTCCAGATCCACGGTCAGAGGTTCTGAAACTACCGTACTACACCGCCGCGGCTTGGTACCACGGCAAACTGCCTGCTGATCTGCAGCAACGGGATCTCATCGACGTGCTTGACGAAGCCGAGGCATTTGCTCTGGACGAGTATTTGCCCGCCGTCTCGCGCGGTGGTTTCCTCAGCGATGCTGAGCGACTGTCAATGGCTTCCCGCGTTGCCCGGTTCTCGGGACTGGCTCAGCAGTTTGTTCTCGACTACAATCTTCGTGTACCTGTGTCTGCTTTCTGGAAGGAGCTGCTGCGCACGGATGGCTTCACGATCGGCCGACTGGACTCACGATACAAGGGGGTAGACGCGATGAACGCCGGCGAGTCGTACGACTATCCTGCTGAGTTGACATCGTGGAACCATGCTTTTGCTCCAGCCATCAACCACTACCTGCGTGACGTTCTCGGGCTCGAGACAGACATGCAGTACAACCTGTTTGGGCCGGTGCATCCGTGGAACCGTGATGGTGACAGCACCGGAGAGGACCTGCGTCAGGCTATGGCGCAGAATCCGTTCTTGCACGTGATGGTGCAATCCGGGTACTACGACGGTGCTACTGACTATTTCTCCGCGAAGTACGTCATGTGGAACATGGACCCAAGCGGGCGGCTGCGGGATCGGCTCCGTTTTGAAGGGTACCGCAGTGGGCACATGATGTACCTCCGGGCTGAGGATCTTGCAACATCGAACGAGCACATACGCGAGTTCATAAACGAGTCCATACCCGCAGAAGGTCAACCCGCTCGATATTGATCAAATCCGTAAGATCTGCTTCGATCTGCTTCGTACTCAATCAATCTCTCGCTCAGATGAATCCGTTTCGACTATTGGTGGCGCGTTCGGTACTTGTTCTTGTCACAGCCGGACTGTGGACGTCAGCCTCTGTTGCCCAGACGGTGCCGCTTGCCGTTGACTTTCCGATGTCGGGTATCACCTACGATGGTGAGATTCCACGGCCCGAGGAAGTCATTGGCCACGTTGTCGGTACGCGCCACACGACACCGCATCAGGTGGTCGACTACTTCAAAGCAGTCGCGGAGGTCAGCGATCGCGTTGTCTTGCGACAGCACGGTGAAACGTACGAGGGCCGTCCGCTCATTCACGCAGTAGTTACGTCGCCAGGCAATCATGCGCGACTCGAGGAAATCCGAGCAGCCAACCTGCGCTTGTCGGATGATCCCGACAACGTGTCTGATCAGGATCTTGAGTCCATGCCGGTCATTGCCTATCAGGGATACTCAATACATGGAAACGAGGCAAGTGGTACGGAGGCATCGTTGGTTTACCTGTACCATCTCGCCGCCGGCAGGGGTGCCGCCGTTGACGATGCGCTTAACAACGCGGTGCTGATCGTTGATCCGTTGTTCAACCCGGATGGACGCGACCGCTTCGCCGACTGGGTGAACAGGAACAGGGGAGCTGTTCATACGACTGATGGGCAGGACCGGGAACACAACGAGCCGTGGCCGGGCGGTCGAACAAATCACTACTTCTTCGACCTTAACCGGGACTGGCTGCCGGCGCAGTTGAAGGAGTCGCAGGCGCGCATTGAGCTATTCCACAATTGGCGTCCCCAGGTTCTGACCGACCACCACGAGATGGGTAGCAACTCCACGTTCTTCTTTCAGCCGGGCATTCCCAGCCGAACCAATCTCAATACACCGCCGAGAAACCAGGAGCTGACAGGAATGATTGCGGAGTACCATGCTGAACAGCTCGACGCGATCGGCTCGCTGTATTACTCCGAAGAATCGTTTGACGACTTCTACTACGGAAAGGGATCGACCTTCCCCGATATCAACGGATCGGTCGGCATTCTGTTTGAACAGGCGTCTTCCCGTTCGCTTGAAACCGAGACGCAGACCGGTACGCTGCATTATGCGTTCACCGCGAAGAACCAGTTTGCGACATCGCTGTCAACGCTCAAAGCGGTGACCTCGCTGCGCACAGAGCTCCTTGGATACCAGCGCGATTTTTACAGCGGAGCCGACGACTTTGCGCGTGAAAGCGGAATCAATGCATACCTGATTTCAGACGGTGGTAGCGCCGGTCGGGCATCCGGCCTCATAGAGATTCTGCGGCGGCACCGCATCGACGTGTTTCAGCTTGCTCGCACGGTTGAGACCGACGGCCTCTCGTTCGATGCGGAGCACAGCTATATCGTACCGCTTGCGCAGAAGCAGGCGCGCCTGATCGAGGCTGTGATGGAAGAGACAGACACGTTTGTCGATTCCCTGTTCTACGACGTGTCGGCGTGGACGCTGCCGCGGGCGTTCAACCTGCCGTTCGCAGAGTGGCGCTCAAACACGCGCGGCCTGATCGGTGACCCCGTCGACGAAGCCTCGCGGTCGGGTGGACGAATCCTGGGCAGTGCGTCCCCGCACGCGTATCTCGTGCCCTGGGGAGAGTACTACCTGCCAAAAGAACTTTACACCGTGCAAGACAAAGGCGTCCACGTGCGGATGGCGACACAGGCGTTTTCATCCGACATCGACGGCGTCCGTCGTGACTTCGAGCCGGGGACGCTCATCATTCCGGCTAACCAGGACGGAGTATCGGCATCCGATATTCGTACGGCTGTAGGCGCCCTTGCCCAGGCTGTCGGAATTGATGTGTACGCGCCGAGTACAGGCCTGACGCCATCCGGCCCTGACCTCGGAACGGGTACGGCACCCGTTCTGGACAAGCCGCGAATCGCAATTCTTTCTGGTTCCGGCTCGTCGTCTGGGTCGGTTGGCGAAATCTGGCACCTGCTCTCAGAGCGATTTCGACTGCCTGTTTCTTTGCTCGAGGTTGACCGCGTTGGCCGATCAGATCTCGACCGGTACAACGTCATCGTAACCACAGGAAGTGGAGGGGACGCAGACGCGCTCAAAGCGTGGGTGCGCTCGGGAGGAACGCTCATCGCAACGGGAGGTGGTACCTCGTGGGTTGCGTCCAATGACTTTGCAAATCTGGAGCGCCGGGACTTCGATACAGACTCATTACTGGCGGGACTGCCATACGACGATCTGTCCGCTACCAGGGGCGCGCAATCGCTCGGTGGATCAATCTTTTCAGCGACCGTCGATGTCACGCACCCCCTGGCATACGGCTATGATCGAAGCGTTCCGCTCTTCCGACGTGGCACGACGTTTTTTGACAAGCCGGATGCTCCCGGAACGGCCGTCGCAACCTACGACGACCAACCCCTTGTCAGTGGTTACGCCACAAGTCACCACCTTGAAGCGGCGTCGGGTGCCATGGCTGTTGCGTCGTTTGGCATGGGGCGCGGCAACGTGGTGACGATAGCCGACTCGCCGGCATTCAGAGCATTCTGGTGGGGACCAAGCAGCTTCTTGCTGAATGCTGTTTTCCTGACGCAGGTCTACTAGGGCAGTATCTCGATGAACCGGCTAGCGGACGAGGTATCACCCTACCTTCTGCAGCATCGGGATAACCCTGTTGACTGGTATCCGTGGGGGGACGAGGCGTTTGCAGTAGCTCGCCTGCTTGATCGCCCGGTATTCCTGTCGGTCGGCTATTCCACGTGCCACTGGTGCCACGTGATGGCGCACGAGTCGTTCGAGGATGCGCTGGTCGGGCGGCTGATGAACGAAACGTTTGTGTCGGTAAAAGTCGATCGGGAAGAGCGGCCGGATGTCGACCACATCTACATGTCAGCATGCCAGGCGGCGCGAGGCCGATGTGGGTGGCCGCTGACCGTCCTGTTGACGCCGCGTGGCGAACCGTTTTTTGTTGCGACGTACCTGCCGCGTGAAAGCCGCCACGGCGTGGTCGGAATGATAGATCTTGTACCGCGGGTGCGTGAGCTGTGGGCGAGTGATCGTGCGAATATCGAGCGGTCGGCGGCCGAGCTTACGCGTGCGGTTGATGCGGTGCAGCGAGGTCCCTCGACAGGACAGGGCAAGTTGCCAGGTGACATTGGTGCCGCGGTCGAGAAGGTCCTGCTTGACGGCGTTGACGCTGAGTTCGGCGGATTTGGTACAGCGCCGAAGTTTCCGGCAAGCCACAATTTGTTGTTCTTGCTTGAACGGGCAACGCGCTATTCCGGCAATGCGTCAGACCACCTTGTTGACGTAGTGGCCCATGCGGTGGATGCCATTCGGAGCAGCGGAACCTTTGATCAGGTTGGCGGCGGGATTCACCGCTACGCTACTGATCGACAGTGGAAACTTCCGCACTTCGAAAAGATGCTCTACGACCAGGCTCTTTTTGTCATGGCTTGTTCGGAGCTGTCGGTACAGCGTGGATCGCGGTACACCGACATCGCCATCGAAGTTGCCGACTACGTACTCGCAGATCTTGCAGCGCCCGAGGGCGCCTTTTATTGCGCGGAGGATGCGGACAGCGAGGGCGAGGAAGGAAAGTTCTATACCTGGCAGCGTGATGAGCTTGAGGCAGTGCTGTCAGCCGAGGAGTACGCGGTTGTGGAGCGCTACTTCGGTATCACATCGGCCGGTAATTATCTCGACGAATCAACGGGCGGCCGGAATGCAAGGAACGTGCTGCATCCGGCTGTTTTGATTGAGGTAGTTGCTGCCGACCTCAATATTCCTGTGCAGACTGCGAGAACATTATTGTCGGATGGGCTGGCCACACTCCACGTCGCGAGACAGAGCAGAGTGCGGCCGGGCCTCGATGATAAAGTACTTACAGATTGGAACGGACTCATGATTGCCGCCCTTTCCCGCCTCGGTGTGGTAGCAGGTCGCGCACGTCTTGTCGCGCAGGCACGTCGAGCAGCTACATGGATATTAGAGGAGATGCGGGACAAGGATGGGCAGCTCTTGCATCGATATCGGGTTGGCATCGCAGGTGTTCCGGGAATGCTGAGCGACTACGCGTTTCTACTGTGGGGTTTGCTCGAACTATTCGAGGCCGAGCAAGACCCGGTATGGATCGAACACGCCGTTGTTCTCGCTGACGATCTACTCGATCGGTTCGCCGACTCCGATGGCGGTGCCTTCTTCATGTCGTCGGACGAAGCGAGCGGTGAATCAAAGACGCTCGTGCGGCCGCGAGAGCTGACCGATGGTGCAATGCCAGGCGGGAACACAATTGCTGCCCTGGCGCTTGGCCGGTTGTTTTCGCTAACTGGCGAGTATCGATATCGAGACGCCGCGCACGCTGCAATAAACGGGGCCGCGTCGGGAGTCGATGAGTATCCAGGTGCGTTCGGCGGCCTCGCGCTTGCAGCGGAACTGATGACGGGCCCAAAGATCGAGGTCGTTGTTTTTGGAGGCGGCGACGCGGAGGTGGCTTCCTCAATGGTGACGCGGGCGCGGCGCGCGGGTACCCGTCGAAGCGTTGTTACACTGATTTGTCCCGAGACAGCGCACGCAATTGCCGGCTTGGCTCCGTTTACGGCATCAATGACCGCAATTGATGAACGCTCCACGGCATACGTGTGTGAAGGCGGAGTGTGTGACTTGCCGGTTGCTGATCTCGATCGGTTTGCGGAGCAGCTCGCGGTACTCCTGAACCACCAGACCTGAAACGTACGGTCGGCAGTTGCGTACAGGGAGCGCCGCCATAACCAGGACCAGACCGCTTGCTTTCGCAAGAATCATCCATGTCGCCTGAAGTTTTTGTGTTATCTGCTGTCAGAACGCCGATTGGACGTTTTGGCGGTTCTTTGAAAGACACCTCGGTAGTGCATCTCGGTGCGCATGCTATGAAGGGAGCCATTGAGCGTGCTGCGATTGATGCCGGTGCGCTCGATCTCGTGGCTTTTGGAAATGTGCTGCGAGCGGGGCAGGGGCAGCTTGTTCCGCGGCAGTCAGCATTTGAGGCCGGCATTCCGAATCACGTTGATGCGGTGGCGGTGGATATGGTGTGTTCTTCCGGCATGATGAGCATGATGGTTGGCAGCATGGCCATTCGATCGGGCGAAGCTGACCTGGTACTCGCGGGAGGCGCGGAGTCGATGTCGGGCACCGGATTCTACATCTCTGACGATGCGCGCTGGGGCCTGAAGTACGGCGGTCAGCCGATGATTGATGTGCTTGCACACGACGGCCTGACGGATCCATTTTCGGGAGAGGCGATGGGCGTTCAGACCGAGCGACTCGCCGCAGAGCGCGGCGTCTCGCGCTCAGAGCTCGACAACATTGCCTATGAATCGCATGCACGCGCGGCGCACGCCCATGGCTCGGGTGCGCTTGCGAGCGAGATCATCCCGATCAGCTACCGATCACGTCGTGACACGCTGACGCTCGAACATGATGAAGGCGTGCGCGCTGACACGTCGGTTGAGGCGCTTGCCAAACTGCGTCCGGCGTTTACGCCTGAAGGTGTGCTGACGGCAGGAAACAGTAGCCAGATCAGTGACGGCGCGGCCGCCGTTATGCTCGCCAGTCGCAAGTGGGTTGAGGAAAACAACGCGACCCCGATTGCGCGGATAACGGCATCGTCCTGGGCCGCCGGTGAGCCCTACAAGTTTCCGGAGGCACCGGTCCCTGCCATAAAGCGGGTCCTGGAAAAAACCGGGACAAGTCTGGATCACTACGACCTGTTTGAGAACAACGAGGCATTTGCGCTCAACAGCGTCCTCCTCAATCGGATGCTCGACATTCCCCACGACAAGCTGAACGTGAATGGCGGCGCAATCGCGCTTGGGCACCCTATCGGATGTTCGGGCACGCGCATCGTTGTCACTCTGATTCACGCACTACACAACCGTGGCCTGCAGGCCGGAATGGCATCGATATGCCACGGAACCGGCGGCGGGACCGCGCTTGCCGTCGAGGTTGCCTAGTGACTGACTAACGGCCCCCGGCAGACTGAACCGATACGGTACCGTCAGAAGCGCGAGCCCGGATCAACGCGCCGCCGCCGTTCAGCGTCCCGGACGCACTGCGGCGCACATGATCGCCGTTAAAGTCGAGGCTGGAAGCGAGTCGTACCGTTCTGCCGGAGAGTTCGAGGTTGGCCGGGAGTCCATCAGCGACCCGCAGGGTAACGCTGCCGTCCGACGTTCGCAGGTCCATCGCACCCGGCTTCGTTACACCGACACGTATGTCACCGTCACTTGTCTTGGCGTCAATGTTGCCCTCCGCGCTGGAAATGCTGACCGAGCCGTCTGAGGTGTGTATCGTGGCCTTACCGGCCACAATCCGCTCCAGACTGATGTCACCATCTGCCGTCCGTGTTGATACTTCGTGGCCCTCAATGTGGCCTATGCGGATGTCACCGTCAGATGTTCGGAACAGCGCGTCCCCGATCGACGATTCGACGACAATGTCGCCATCACTCGTAAGTGCTTCTACAGTCTCGGCCTCGACCTGGCGAAGTCGGAGATCGCCGTCAGATGTCCTGATTCGGACCACGCCCGCTACGATCACGTCGCCTTCGATATCGCCATCCGACGTTGTCAAAGACACATTGGACGAGCGGAGTGCGCTGAACGCGACGTCGCCGTCGGATGTCCGCACCGTGACGGTGCCTTCGAGGTCAGCCAGGGTTATGTCACCATCAGATGTGACAAGATCGACGCTGGACCATGTCGGTATGTCAGCGACGACAGTTATGCGCGGGCTACCGTTTCGGCCCCAGCTCCAGTTTTGCGAGCGCTCGCGACGCGTTCGCACAACAACTCCTTGATCGTCCCGGGTAACCGTGAAATGCTGGCGCTCGAAGTATTCCCGTGCGCGATCCATATTCCGACCTGCGAGGTAGACCCGAACCGTGGCAGTCTGTTGAGCGCCGGTATTCACCACGAGATCAGCATCGCCGACATCAACGATGAACGCATCGTCTTTTACAAAGTCAAAGCTCCGATCGATCATCAACTCACCGCGCGCGGGTGCCTGTGCAAGCGCATCCAGAGGAGCGGGACCGAGGAAAACTGCCGCAGACAGAAAAAGTGCAAAGAGAGACTTCTTGTAATGCCGTTGCATGGGATCACGCAGATGGGTGGTGTGGTTACGTCAATGCCGTTACGTCTGTATGACTACGACTACGATGGTAGTGATGTTACAGGAGGTTAGAAGCGGAAGGCTCGACAGCGCCTTCTTTGATCGCAGCGCGCTTGAGGTTGCGCCCGCTCTGTTGGGCAAACTGCTCGTGCGTGAGCTGGACGAGGGAAACGGGTCGGCCAGATTGATTGCCGGCCGTATCGTCGAGACGGAAGCGTATATGCAGGATGACCCGGCATTTCATGCGTGGGGGATAGTTGACGTCCCAACGGGTCTCGTTAAGCCCAGTGGGCGGGGCTACGCACTGTTTGCACCGCCTGGGACGGCGTACGTGTACTTATGCTACGGCGTTCACTGGCTGCTGAATGTTGTGACAGAACGTGAAGGCATCGCTGGCTGCGTTTTGATTCGGGCCCTGGAGCCCGTCGCTGGTCACGAGCACATGACGCAGCGTAGGCCGGCCGCTCGAACGCGCATAGATCTCTGCAATGGCCCGGGAAAACTCACGCAGGCGTTCGCGATATCGGGAGTCCACCACCAGACGAACCTGTGCACTGGGCCGATCTACTTTTCGGCATCCGGATGCGAGGACCCGGTAGACATGGCGACTTCAGCCCGCATCGGTATATCGCGAGCTATCGAGCGCCCGTGGCGCTTCTTCGAGCGCGACAGCGCATTTGTCTCGCCCGGAATCCCGTCTGATATCGCGGCCGCAAAGCGGCGCAAACGCAGGAATGATCGACGACTTCGAACGAAATTGGGTGGTTGAGCAGCAAGATCTTGCCGATTTTACGCCCCACTTAACGCAACGGCAGCAGCATACGTGAAGACATCCGAAGAAATCCGGAACGAGTTCCTCGGCTTTTTTGAGGAGAAAGAGCACACGATCGTCCCTAGTGGCTCGCTAGTGCCACAGAACGACCCGACCCTGCTGTTCACCAATGCGGGGATGAACCAGTTCAAGGACGTCTTCCTGGGCTCGGGGTCGCGCCCGTATGTACGGGCGGCCGACACGCAGAAGTGCCTGCGCGTCTCGGGAAAGCACAACGACCTCGAAGAAGTTGGTATCGACACGTACCACCATACGTTCTTCGAGATGCTCGGTAACTGGAGCTTTGGCGACTACTTCAAAAAGGAAGCGGTAGAGTGGGCGTGGGAGCTGCTTGTTGATCGTTGGGGCCTTGATCCCGACCGGATATACGTGACCGTCCACGAAGGCGACGAACAGCTCGGCTTGTCAGCAGACGAGGAGGCTGCGCAGCTCTGGCGTGACCGCACCGGCGTACCCGATGACCACGTCCTGTACTTCGGCTCCAAGGACAACTTCTGGATGATGGGTGACACCGGCCCGTGCGGGCCCTGTTCGGAAGTGCACTACGACCTTCGTCCAGACGCTGAGCGCCTGGAGCGGTCAGGAGCTGAGCTCGTCAACGCTGACGATCCGCGGGTAATGGAAATCTGGAACCTCGTGTTCATCCAGTACAACGCTCGTCCTGACGGCTCCCTTGAGAAGCTGGCGGCCAGACATGTTGATACCGGGATGGGCTTCGAGCGGATAGTTGCCGTGTTGCAGGCTAAGCGCAGCAACTACGACACCGACCTGTTTCAGCCGATCCTGGCGCGCATCGCCGCGCTTGCTCCGCATGACCAAGTTGCGGACTATGCGCTTGACAACATTTCGGATTCGAGCGAACGGGAGAAGTTGCGTATCGCTATGCGCGTGATCGCAGACCACGTGCGCACCATCGTTTTCGCAATTGCCGATGGGGCAGCACCCAGCAATACCGGTGCCGGCTATGTCATCCGTCGCATCCTCAGGCGTGCCGTTCGCTTTGGGTATGAGACGCTCGGTTTTCGAGAAGCATTTCTTCACCGTCTGATTCCATCGGTTGTTGAGCGAATGGGCGGTGCCTTTCCGGAGATTGTCGAGGCGCAGGACTACATCGTTCGGATGACGCAGGCTGAGGAGAACAGCTTTCTGTCCACGCTTGGCCACGGCATATCACTGTTCGAAACGATTGTGCCATACGTGGAGCGAGCCGCCGGTGGCGGCGCCGACCGCGTGCAGGCATCGGTTGACCTGAAAGAGGACCGACGGGCGCTCGACATACTCACAACCGCGAATCTCGACTCCGTATTGGACGACGTCGTTGTAGACGGATTTATCCGCACTGCCTCAGCGAATCGCCTGCCCGGCGACGTCGCATTCCTTTTGCACGACACGTACGGATTCCCGATCGACCTGACGCAGCTTATGGCTCGGGAACGCGGAATCGGAGTTGACATGCAGGGGTACAATCAGTGCATGGATCTTCAGCGCACGCGGGCGAGGGCCGCGTCGAATGTAGGCGGGTCTGCTGTCCTGACGGCTTCGGACGCCGTAGTTGACGGGTCCGGTGAATCGTGGACCGGAAATGCTGCCGGTGGGGACTCGTCATTTGTCGGATACGACACGCTCCGTGTGCCCGACGCGCACATTGTCCTGCATCGATCGCAAGGCGCCGGTGACGAGACACTGTTCGAAGTTGTTCTCGACCGGACTCCGTTCTACGCTGAGAGTGGCGGGCAGATCGGCGACACCGGATCACTTCGTGTTGGTGACGAAACGTTGGCGGTTTTGGACACGTATCGCCGGGCCAATCACATCGTGCATCGGGTTGACCGGTTGCCGTCCGACCTGGACGCACCGGTTGATGCCGTTGTAAACAAGACGACGCGCGCCGAGACGGCAAAGCACCATTCAGCGACGCATCTATTGCACGCTGCGTTGCGAGAGCGACTCGGCCCCCACGTTGGTCAGAAGGGATCGCTTGTTGCGCCCGACCGCCTTCGCTTCGATTTCAGTCACTTTGAGCGCGTAGCGGAGGGTG
>JAUIJQ010000054.1 GCA_030431165.1 Rhodothermia bacterium
CGTCTCGATCGACCCACGCAACGGGCACGTCAAGGCATGGGTCGGCGGGCGTGATCTTTCACTCGACTGGTTTGATCACGTGGCCCTGGCAAAGCGGCAGCCCGGCTCAACGTTCAAGCCGTTTGTATACACCGCGGCAATCGACAACGGATACTCGCCGTACCACATGTTGCGTGATACGACATTCCTGTATGTCGATGCGCAGGGTAACGAATGGAGTCCGCAGAACTCCGGCGACCCCGGGTCGGGGGAAATGATGACGCTGCGCGAGGGCCTTGCGCACTCAAAGAATACGATCACCGGGCAGCTTGTTCTTCAGATCACACCAACGGCGGTTGCGCGATACGCGCGGCTGCTTGGCATTGAGAGCCGACTCGATGAGGTGCCGTCGCTTGCGCTTGGCGTCAGCGACGTCAACTTGCTTGAGCTGACATCGGCGTATGCAACCATCGCCGACAACGGACTCTACAACGAGCCGCTTGTTGTCACCCGTATCGAAGACAAACACGGTATTGTTATTTACGAGGCTCCCCAGCAGCGCGCTACCGAGGCGCTGTCGGAAGAAACGGCCGTGGTGATGATAGATATGTTGCGCGCCGTCGTAAACGAAGGGACCGGCCGCCGCATCAATTCGCAGTTCGGGCTCGGCAGTTTTGACATCGCCGGCAAGACGGGCACAACGCAGAACAACGGTGACGGATGGTTTATTGGCATGTATCCCCAGCTCGTCACAGGCTCGTGGGTCGGCTTCAATGACCGCCGCGTTGCTTTTCGTTCGGATTGGTGGGGTCAGGGCGCCCACAACGCGCTGCTGGTTGTCGGAGACTATCTAAAGTCCGTACTTAATGACCCGGAGAGCGGGCTTACCGAGGCGAAATTCCCGAGACCAACGGATTACGACCTGCCGGCGGGTCCGCTCGATCCCTCGCAGGAAGGGTATGAAGACGTACTCGAAGACAAGGACAATCGGCGCGAGCAGGGCCGGGTAGGCTGGTAGTCGGCACCCGTTTTGCTCGGAAGCGCTTACATTCTACCACCCCAGCACCCTGTACCATACCGCATGTCGGCACAACGATGAATGTCGAGGAGTTGACTGTGAGCGTCCCGCAGAAGGACGGGTTCGACTCAGAGACAGTCACAATCTGGCCGCGCGTTGAGGACGCGCTCAACGCCATCGGCGCAGAAGAGATAACCTTTGATGCAGCTCGCGGCGCCCTTCACAGCAGCCACGGTTGTATCGTGCTTGCGAAATACCTCGTCCAGGAAGGACGAAAGATCAAGAAGATGGATTTCGGATTCCGGGCGCCACTTCTTACGCGTGCATTCCTTCTGACTGAGCAGGACGACGGCGCAGACTGCATATACGATTCCGAAAACGGAGTCATTGTTTGCGAAACCGATGAGCACCAGTTCGGATTCGACGTGCTCAAAGACTGGACGGTCGACTGGACGATGCTCTCGCACGAGGTCATCGAAGACTATGAAGGGCTCGAAGACATCGATTCAGCCTGGACGCTCGACATTTTGCTCGAGTATGCCGACGTCCCCGTCGAAGCTTATCGCCGCACGGATGACGACTAGCCGCAGCGTACGCGCCTGCTGCAAGATCAACCTCGGGTTATACATTCTCGGGCGCCGGCCTGACGGCTACCACGAGATTGCGTCAATACTGTACCCGGTGCCGTGGTGCGATGAACTGACGTTCAGTCCGCTCGATGTTCGCGACAGCGACACGGCGAAACATCGGTTCACCTGTTCAGACCCACTGCTACCGACCGACGGAAGCAACCTGTGCGTAAAGGCGCGTCTGGCTTTTGAGGCGGCTTTTGGCGAGGTACAACCGTTGCACATCCACCTTGAGAAGCGCGTGCCATACGGCGCCGGACTGGGCAGCGGTTCAAGTGATGCCGCAGCGGTCCTCCGGTACCTCGCAGTTGCCGCAGGCATGGATCCCCGCAGTCACGAGGTCATGCGGGTGGCTGCCGGAATCGGCTCAGACGTTCCGTTCTTCTTGCTCGACGGACCTGCAATTGCATCGGGCCGCGGCGAGGAGCTGCAGCCGATCGAGGCAGCGCTCAACGGGACGCTGGTTGTCGCCGTCCCGGACGTGCAGATCAGCAGTGCTGATGCGTATGCCGGCGTTGCGGCTTCGCGCTCTTACTCGGTCGCGGCGCCAGATCTTGCAGAAGTGCTGAGCAGCGGCGACCTCGCCTATTGGAGCGGTGTGCTGCGAAACGACTTTGAGCCGTTTGTTTTTGCGACGTTTCCGCAGATCGCCCGGCTGAAGGCGACGATGGAGGGTGCGGCTGCGGGCGCGGGGGCATCATACGTGTCACTGAGTGGCTCAGGGTCGGCCGTGTACGGTATTTACGAGACGGCCGACGGCGCGAAGCGGGCCGCCGAACGTGCGCAGACGCTCGGGTGCACGGTTTGGCGCGGCGAGGGTATGGGCGCGTCGCGTTGATCTCCGCCGACACAACCCGTATTTTTTGCGCCATCCTCCGCTTAACGGATAGTCAGCCAGCCCAGAAATCGCGTATTAGCCCTTTTCTACGACTCGTAATCAACTCGGGCAAAGGCTCCGGGCATAGGCTCACAGTGCGGAAAAGCATCGTTCTCAGGACTACGCAACACGTCCTTCCAGCCCTCGCGGTCTTGTTGTGGGCGACAACTGCTTCAGCTCAGCTCGTCCCCGACCTGAGTGCATCAAGTCAGCAGGACGCCCTGTCGCAACTGCGAAAGCAGGTCGCCGAAGCGCAGGTGACCAACCTGATCTCAGAGGGAGTAATAGACCAGGACGAGTACCGCGTAGGACCAGGCGACGTATTCCTGATCGCTGTTGGTGGCGCCATTGAAAACGTCCAGTCTGCACAGGTTGGCGCAGATGGTCGCCTCATCATCCCGGCCACCGGCGGAATTGATATTGGCGGACTCACACTCGCTGCGGCGCGAGAAACGGTGCTGAATGTCCTGGGCGAGGCATACGCGCACGTTGCCATAGACATTACGCTGGAGCGCCCGCGTCTATTCTACGTGCATGTGACCGGCGCCGTGCCGTTGCCCGGAAAGTACGTAGCCAGCGCAATGTCGCGCGTTGACGACGCTGTCCAACTTGCCTACGCAAATCGCTCGTTCGACCTTCAGTTGATGCGCACGGGTCGGGGGAACATCGACGCCGACGCGATAAACAGTGCAACGCCGCACCCGACTTCGGAGCGGCCGGCTATGTCCGGCGATTTCGCCCCCTCGCTTCGATCGATTCGGATTACGCACACCGACGGGTCGGAAACGACGGTTGACCTGCTGCGATACTATGCAACCGGCGACCGCGACAATAATCCTTACGTCAGGGATGGCGACGTCATCAACATTCCGCCGTTCCAGGAAGCCACCGACGCGATCCGGATCAGTGGACCGGTGCCATTTGCAGGTACGTACCCGTTTCGGAACGGTGATCGTCTGTCGGATATCCTGGTGATCGCAAACGGATCCGACGACCTGTCGTCGATTGGTTCGATTCGCGTCACGACAAAAGGTGCCGACGGCCCGGTCGTCAGATCGCTCGAGTGGCAGTCAGTTCGTCTCGGCTCGGAGGAAGACGTGGCGCTTCGTCCCGGGGACTTTGTGCGGATCGACAGTCCAGAGCAAGCGTCTGCCGGCGTATTCGGCTGGGTGCGGTACCCGGCAACCTATCCGATTGTCGGTGGCGAGACAACCGTGACCGAAGCGCTCGCGCTTGCCGGCGGGCTAAGGGCAGAGGCTGACCTGCGCCTGGCCTACATCGAACGTCGCGGTGCGACGTTGCTTAAGCCGGAAGCGGGCACGAGTGACCTGGACTTTTTCAGTCGCGTTTTCTTCGCGAGAGCCAAGTCTGCCCAGCGACTACATGTGGACGTTGCGGCGATCATACGCGGCGATGCAGAAGACGTCGTACTTGAAAACGGTGACTCGATCATCTTCCCGAGGCTGGAAGAAACGGTTTACGTTATCGGCAATGTCGTGCAAGGCGGATACGTACCATTCGTTGAGGGTCGCAACGCGTCCTACTACATTGATCGTGCAGGTGGTCAGGCGCCCAACAGTACGGGAGTATTTGTGTATGACTCGATATCGGGCCGCGTGTTATCGGGCGCAAATGCGCCCGTCACCGCAGGCGCTACGGTATATGTTGATCGGGAAGGCGTGGCTGAGACGCCCGAGCTGCAGTCATTGCTTGTGACGCAGGAGACCTCGCGCAGACAACTGCGACTCGCGTCAACGCAGACCGTCATCTCCGGGATCACGGCCATTACGGCAATCATCACAACCGTTGTCGCGATTACCCGCTGATGAATACGACGCCAGTAAATCGGGCTGAGGAGTCCCGCGTGTCAAGTCCCGATGCATGGTGGCAGGTTGCGCGCGATCTGTACCGCGGGCGCCGAATCATCATTCTCGTCGTTGGGTTCGTCGCCGTTGCAAGCGTCGTCATAAGCTTACTGCTGCCGAAGTATTACACGGCAAGCACCCGCGTAATTGCACCCGAGGATGGCGGTTCGTTGAGTGCGATGGTACTCGGCAACCTGCCGTCGAGCGCGCGCGCCTTGCTGGGTGGCAGCAGCGGCGACTATACGCGATACCTGGCCATTCTTACGAGCCGCGCCGTCCTGGGCTCGGCGGTCGAGCGTTTCTCCCTGGTAGATGTATACGATGTCGCTGACGCACCTGACGCATTTGACCGGGCCATCGAGATGCTACGGGATCAATCCGTTTTCTACGTTGACCTGGAATATGACTTCCTGGAGGTAGCGGTGACTGACCGTGACCCGCAACGTGCGGCGGACCTTGCAAATTTCCTCGTCGGTCGGCTGAACGAACTGAATGGGAGCCTGTCGTCGCAGTCAGCGGGCCTGTTCAGGAAGTACGTTGAAAGCAGGTACAACCAGGCATTTGCAAAAAGAGACTCCGTGTTGCGCGAGATCGAATCGTTCCAGCGGAGCTACGGTTTGTTTAATCTCCCCGCGCAGACAGAGGCGTTCTTCCAGCAGGTTGCCGACACTCGGTCGAGCCTCATCGAGTCAGAAATCCGGTACGAGTCGCTTGTGGCTCAGTACGGTACCACCAACCCGCAGGTCCAAGCCGCCGGCTCCATGGTTCGTGCCGCCAGGAAGCGGTACAACGATGCCCTTGCCGGAAGTGAAGCGGTCCTTCCGGTATCCCAGGACACAATTCCCGCCGTAGCGCGGCAGTACGCCAACCTTGAACTCGAACGGTTAATTCAAGACACCATTATCGAGACGATCGCGCCGGTGCTGGAACAGGCGCAGTTTGAGGAGCAACGGGAAACAGTCGCCGTACAGGTGCTGGACGCCGCGGAGGCACCCTTCCGCAAGTCACACCCGCGCCGCTCGATAATCGTCATCATGTCGGTCTTCGCCGCGGGTATTCTGGCCGTCTTCTACGTCATCCTGTCGGCCCTTTGGCGCCGCAATGCGGCTGCGCTGATCGCCCGGGTATCAGAGCCCCGGTAACGCCGATGGAAGTTTACGCCGTCGAACTCCGACGCGGCCAACGGCTGCTTACGGCGTTGCTGCTATTCGGCATCTGCTCCATCCTGTTCCTGGCGACGGTTGACACGACGCTTGTCCTTGTCGTTCCGGCCGTTCTTATCGTTGTCGCGGTGGCCGTTTTTCTGCTGCGCCGACCGCTGATCAACGTCTTTGTCCTGATCGCGAGCCTCTTTTTTACCTCGGGCTACTCCGAAGGTATTTCAGCCATCGAATTGCTGCACGGCTCGTACGTACTCGCGTTTCTCGGCGTCTGGTTTGCTGACCGATTGCTCACGTCACAATCGATAGTTCGCTTCCCCGCAGAGCGGGCGTTCCTGACCTTCCTCCTGGTGCTGCCGTTTACACTGGTCCTTACGGTGCTCTTTGACGGCAGTTTGCGTGAGTATGCGGGCGAGCTGTTTGCGATGGCCCATTTCGCCCTGTACTTCCCTATTCGTGACACCTGCTCACGAAGTGTACGCGGGTCCAACGTCGTTCTGGCCGGGTTCCTGGTCCTTACGACGCTTATTGCACTGCGAAACGGGTTCGAGTACGTAGACAAGCTTCTGCAGGCGACGTTGAGTTGGCAGGTAGAGCGGGCGCGCGTGATCGAGAACGATGGTGTGCTGATGACGGCGACGCTATTCTTTACCGCCATTGGCGCGATGGCGCCGACGCGCCGCTGGCGGGTCGCGGGACTGGCCGGCGCGTTCGTTACGGGCCTTGGTCTAGTCATTACCCAGAGCCGCGCATTCTGGGTGACGTTCTTCGTCGGCCTCGTCCTGATGCTGATCCTGTTGCCAGCGGCTGATCGCAAGCGATTCCTCAGAACCGCGGCCCTCGGCTTTGTGGCCCTCGTCGGACTTGCGTTGGCAACACTCAATGCGGATCAAGTCCTCATCATCGGTGGATTGCTGAATCGATTTGCCAGCCTCGGATCCGCCGTGTCCAGCGACCTCTCGTTGATCAACCGCTTCTTCGAGTCACGAGCAGTCTGGAGTCAGATAGCTCAGAATCCAGTCGTCGGACACGGTGCCGGCGTTGGGTATCTCTTCTTTGACATCACACGGCACGCGACTGACACGGACTCATTTGTACACAACGCATACCTCGGCCTCTGGTACAAATGGGGGCTCTGGGGACTTACGCTCGTCGTGTTCTTCTGGGCTTCGACGGTCGTGTCCGGTCTTCGAGCGCTGGGCGACGTTACGTTGCCGCAGTGGCGCCGCATCGGCCTGACCGGTGCCGTGGTTGCGGCAGCGGTATATTCGATTCCGGCAAACACGTCGAACCCGTTTATCCTCAACGATACCATCTTCCTGTTTGCCTTGTTGTGGGGCGTAATTAGGGGCAACGCGGCTGCTTCGACCGTCATCGCCGGAGAGCATTGATGGACATCACCTGCCGATCATGCGGGCATGCGGATATCACTGAGATAGGCCCGTTGCCTCCAGCGTTATCATTCGCGGGTACACCGCTTGACGAGTGGCTTCCGGGCGGCAAGCTGTATGTATGTCGCACTTGCCATCTGTACTTCAGGCATCCTATCCCCTCTGAGGACAAGCTCAATTCGCTCTACGCCGCGGCTCACGCAGATGCCTGGTCGTACGAATCCAAGCAACGAGCTGACTGGCGCATCGTGAGAGAGCACATTGACGCCTCTCACCAACCGAGTCGCGTCGTGGACATAGGATGTTACGACGGGGCCTTCCTCACCGGACTTGACGCTCAACATGAGCGCTTGGGAATCGAGGTAAACGAAACGGCAGCGCGGGCTGCTGCGTCACGCGGAATCAGCATCGTCGGAAAGCGGGCCAGTGACATCGGCACGCTTGCACGCAAGGTAGACTACATCACAGCGTTCGACGTCGTCGAACACCTGCCCGACCCGCTTGCCTTCCTGCGCTCGGCCGGATCAGTTCTTTCCAGCGATGGTGCGATATTCATCGCGACGGGATCGACAGATGCACGGTCGTGGCGGCTCATGCAACACCGATACTGGTACTGCGCCAACCCGGAACACCTGAGCTTTGTCAACGAAGCGTGGGCACGCTATGCTGCCGACGCCGCCGGACTGCACGCGCGCGTAGTTGCTCGATACGCCCATGATGCCGACGCCGGCCTTACGCAACGCGCGAGTCAGTTCTCACGAAACCTCCTTGCGAAACTCGCACCGGGCTTTGCCGCGTGGATGAGGCTTCGTGGCATTGGCGACAAGCCGGCAGACACGCCGGAACAGGCCGCCTATCCTCCCTACTGGGCTTCCGCTCGCGATCACATACTGCTCGAATTCACGCTGCCGGAATGAATCGCCGCCAATTGGGCTTGAACGCGCTCAGCGCAGCATTGCAGGTGGTCATCACCGGCGTGGTGTACATCGTACTCTACCGATTCCTGCTCGACCAGCTTGGCGACGTTTCGTTTGGCGTTTGGGCACTTGTGCTGGCGCTGTCGTCTGTGTCTAACGTCGCTAACCTCGGGCTTGCCAGTGCCTGTGTCCCCTTTGTGGCTCGCAGTCTTGCTGAAGACGATGAACCGGGCGCTGCTGACATTGTGTCGACCGCAGCCGTCAGCGTAGGCTCCTTCCTGATCCTCGCACTTAGTATTGGATACCCGATAGTCCGAGCAATCCTACCGCTGCTGGCAAACGAACCATCCGCCGTCGGTCAAGCTGTACAGATCCTTCCATTTGCGCTGGTGTCTCTCTGGTGCGCCTCGCTCTCTTCCGTGTTCCTGTCGTCACTCGAAGGCTGCCAGCGGATGGACCTTCGAAGCTACCTCCTCATGGGTGTGGTGCTCGTATATCTGGCTGCGGCACTCATTCTTGTGCCAAGGCTTGGTCTCATGGGTGTTGCGTATGCGCACCTGGCCCACACCGTCAGTTTGCTCGTTGCCTCGTGGCTTGCACTCAAGACGCGTCTACCATCGCTACAGGCAATACCGCTTTCGTGGAGCCGAAATGCGTTCAGGAAGATCTACCGATACGGCGGAGCGATGCAGATAATCTCCGTTGCACAGGTGCTCAGCGAACCGGTCGCCAAGAGTCTCGTGAGCTACTTCGGAGGCCTCGGCCTGCTGTCGCTCTATGAATTTGCCTCCCGGATGGCGATTCAGCTGCGCACTGTTATTGCAACCGCCCACCGCGCCGTCGTCCCGGCGATCGCGGAACTGCGTGCGAGTGGCGAGGAGGCCGTGATAAACGTCTTCAAGCGCTCACATGTGTTGCTACAGTATCTGGTCGCCCTATCACTGCCGCTACTGCTCGCAATACTTCCGCTCGTTTCGATTGTATGGATAGGCCGTTACGAACCGTTCTTCGTCTACTCCGGTGGCATCCTGCTCGGCGCATGGTTTCTCAACCTGTTGGCCAATCCGGCGTACTACGGCTTCCTTGGTGAGGGGCTTGCTCGCTGGCCAACGATCGCACATCTCATTATCGGGATCGGAAACGTGATCCTCGGCGGCATTCTCGGATTCGTTCTCGGCGCGCACGGCGTCATTGTTGGCTATGCGGCCGCCCTGCTCGTTGCAAGTGCGGCGGTGTCATGGGCATATCGGAAGAAGCACCGGGTGCCGCTAGCCGACCTGCTCAGTGCCGCCTCGCTACAGTTTGCGATCGCAACTGTGTTAGCCGGCGCAATGGCTTTTGGCTCGTCGCGAGTAACGTTTGTTGCTGAAAGACCCGTCGCCGCACTCTTGTTGGCTGCGCTCGTGTACACAGCGATTATGGCCGTTCCAGTTGCGAAGAACCCGGTGCTGCGCGACGTAATCCGATGGGCACGTCGACAGGACCCGAGCAATGACTAGCCGCGTCCTCGTATACGACCCATACGTTGGAGGACATCATCCTCTGTACCTGAGGCACCTCCTCGGACACTGGCAGAGCCGCGGGTGGCCATTCGAAGTAGTCCTTGCGGTTCCCCCGGCCATGCTCGACCTCGACCCGATCCTCCAGACCCTTGTCGATGCTGCGGGCTCTGCACTAACCGTCGAGTCAATCCCGAAGCGCCGTGGCCGCGCTGGACTCCGAGGTGTTGTGCACAACGACATCGCTACCGGATTCGAAATCCGGCGCCTGATTCACCGTGTTCGTCCGACCGACACGCTGTGCATGTACTTTGATCACGCCCAGCTATCTACGGCGTTTATTCTGCGGCGACGCGACTTTCGGATATCCGGCGTCTTTTTTCGACCGGCGACGGCGCTTCGTAATCGCTACAGGAAATCGCTGCTGGAGCGTGTACTAAGATCGCCGTCGCTCACTCGACTGTTTGTGCTCGATCCGACTAACATAGACGACCTGAACAGGATGGCCCATCGGCATGTGGCGACGTGGCTACCCGACGGAATCGAAGACGAACTGATCGCCGCAACATCAGACAGCGACGAGGCGAACTCGTCGGAAGTCAGCGTGGGTGCCGCTGGTACGCTACGCCTGCTCCTCGTGGGAAGTATTTCCAGACGAAAAGGCATTGAGCTTATTGCCGAGGCCGCGCAGCTTCTCGAACCATCAGCCGCTGAGAAGACGGAACTGGTCGTCGCAGGGCCACAGGAAACGTCGGAGTCGGAACAAATCAACGCGGCACTGGCGCAACTGCGGTCATCGTTGGCTGACGTGCGTGTCGACAATCGATTCCTTTCAACGTCTGCGATGCACGCTCACCTTGCCGAGTCCGACGTAGTCCTCACACCGTACGTCGAGCACAGCGGATCGAGCAATATCGTTATCCACGCCGCAGCAGCAGCCAAACCGGTCATTGCCACGGATCTGGACCTGCTCGGTCGCACGGTGCGCGAAAACCAGCTCGGGCTTGTTGTAGATCCGAATGACGCGACGGCGTTGGCACATGCCCTGTCCACCGTGTTTGCCTCTCGCACGATACCGTTCCGTGCTGACATGGCCCGGGCGTTCGCACAAAAGAACAGCGCAAGCGCCTTCGCTGAAACTATCACCGGTGGGTTGTTGGAAGCAATCGGCGCGCCGGATGGCTCGAGCGAACAACGCCGGTGAAATCGAACCACGTATACTACGTTTGCCGGTTCCTTCCGGATTACAGACGGCCGATCCTTGCTGCATTGCGCGCGTCCTGGCCGGGCCGCGTGACCGTCTGCCACGGCCAGCCGCCGAGTCGAGGCAACGCGCTCGCCACACTGACGTCCTCGCAGTTCGACGAAGACAGCATCGAACTGACCAACTACTGGCTCCGCGGCGAGGCCGCCGTGTACCAGGGCTTCGCGCCGGTTCGACGGGCGTTGCAGCCAGGCGACATCGTACTTCTTGAGGAATCGCCCCGAACGCTGAACCTCATGTCGTTTGTGCGCTTCTGTAAACGCAACGGCAACCCTGTTGTACTGTGGGGGCACTTCTCATCGAACGAGCGCCGCTTCGACGATAAAAATCTTGCGGATCGCTATCGCATTCGCCTCGCACGGACTGCTGA
>JAUIJQ010000055.1 GCA_030431165.1 Rhodothermia bacterium
GATGTCGATCAGCCTACGGTGGCTCCGCGTTTCAAACTGCTCGCGGCTTTTCTTGTCCACGTGCGGACTGCGGAGCACCGTATAGATCGACTTCCTCGTCGGCAGCGGAATGGGACCGCTGACAACTGCACCCGTCGACTTCACAGTGCGGATGATCTTCTCCGCACTCTTGTCGATCAACGAGTGGTCGTACGACTTGAGCTTTATCCTGATTTTCTGGCTCGCCATAACGGAAACCGTTCGAAGCTTTAGTCGAGGATTTTGGATACGACGCCGGCGCCGACCGTGCGGCCGCCTTCGCGGATCGCGAATCGGAGGCCCTGCTCCATCGCTACCGGGACGATCAGCTTCACCTTGAACTGCGTGTTGTCACCAGGCATCACCATCTCCACGCCGTCTGGAAGCTCGATGTCGCCCGTCACATCCGTCGTACGGAAGTAGAACTGCGGACGGTACCCCTTGAAGAACGGCGTGTGACGCCCACCTTCGTCTTTGGACAGCACGTACACCTCAGCCTCAAACTCCTTGTGCGGCGTCACGCTGCCGGGCTTGCACACAACCATTCCGCGCTCTACAGCCTCTTTGTCGATACCGCGAAGCAGAAGGCCCACGTTGTCACCGGCCTCGCCACGGTCCAGAAGCTTCCTGAACATCTCTACGCCCGTCACCGTCGAGGTCAGCTTCTCATCCTGCATTCCGATGATCTCAACCCCTTCGCCCGTCGTCACGACGCCACGCTCAATTCGGCCCGTTACTACCGTTCCACGACCCGTGATCGAGAACACGTCCTCAACCGGCATCAGGAACGGCTTCTCCGTGTCGCGCTCAGGCGTCGGAATGTAGCTGTCCACATGGCCCATCAGTTCCATGATCTTGTCTTCCCAGGCCTCTTCGCCGTTGAGCGCGCCCAGCGCACTACCGCGAATGACGGGGATCTCGTCGCCAGGAAACTCATACGTCTCCAGCAACTCGCGCACTTCCATCTCCACCAGCTCCAGCAGCTCCTCGTCATCAACAAGGTCAACCTTGTTCATGAACACCACGATGTAAGGCACACCAACCTGGCGCGCCAGCAGGATGTGCTCGCGCGTCTGCGGCATCGGACCGTCAGTCGCTGCAACCACCAGGATCGCACCGTCCATCTGCGCAGCACCCGTGACCATGTTCTTCACATAGTCAGCGTGGCCAGGGCAGTCTACGTGCGCGTAGTGTCGATTGTCCGTCTCGTACTCCACGTGCGCCGTCGCAATCGTGATACCGCGCTCGCGCTCTTCCGGCGCATTGTCGATCGAGTCGAACGAGCGGATCTCGTTGCCCGTCACGCGCTTGGCCAGGACCTGCGTGATCGCAGCCGTCAGCGTCGTCTTACCGTGGTCCACGTGACCGATTGTACCCACGTTCACGTGGGGCTTGTTGCGCTGAAATGTCTCCTTCGCCATAACTGTCGTTTCGTGTTATCTATCTAAGCGGGTATTGTTGGTCAGGCCGTCACGACGCCGGTGCTCGTGGCGATTACCTCTTCAGCGATGCTCTTCGGCACCTCTTCGTAGTGATCAAACTGCATCGAGTACAAGGCACGTCCCTGTGTGATCGAGCGCATATCCGTCGAGTATCCGAACATACTTGAGAGCGGCACAAGCGCTTTGATAACCTGTGCGTCCTGACGCTGCCCCATGCTCTGGATTCGGCCACGACGGCTGTTGAGGTCGCCGATGACGTCGCCCATGTATTCTTCCGGAGTGACAACCTCCACTTCCATGACGGGCTCCATCAGCACCGGCTTCGCGCGCCTTGCGGCTTCGCGGAGCGCCATGCGTCCGGCAATCTCGAACGAAAGCTGGTCGGAGTCCACGTTGTGGTACTTGCCGTCATAGAGGCGCGCCCTTACGCCTTCCAGCGGGAAGCCGGCAAGCGGTCCCTGATCCAGGGCGGATTTCAGTCCGCGCTCGACCGAAGGAATGAACTCACGCGGAATGGCGCCCCCGCGAATCTCGTCGATAAACTCGAATCCGACGCCGTCTTCCACCGGGCTGATCTCAACGTAGATCTCGGCGAACTGACCGCGACCACCGGACTGCTTCTTGTGCGTGTAGTGTTCGTCGTATGACTGACGAATCGTCTCACGGTAGGCAACCTGCGGCTTGCCAACGTTTGCCTCAACCTTGAACTCGCGCTTCAGGCGATCGACGATGATCTCGAGGTGCAGCTCGCCCATACCGGAAATAATCGTCTGCCCGGTTTCGTGATCTGTGGTGACCTTGAACGTCGGATCTTCTTCGGCGAGCTTTTGCAGCCCCGTGCCGAGCTTGTCATTGTCAGCCTTTGTCTTCGGCTCAATGGCAATACGGATAACCGGCTCCGGGAAGTCCATCTGCTCGAGCACGACCGGGTTGTCCGGTGCACAGAGCGTGTCGCCCGTCTTTACGTCTTTCAAGCCTACCGCCGCCGCGATATCGCCGGCTCGTACCTGCTCAACATCTTCGCGGTGGTTGGCGTGCATAAACAGAATGCGACCGACGCGTTCTTTCTTCTCGGTCGTAGCATTCAGGACGGCGGTCCCTTTGTCCAGCGTGCCCGAGTAGACGCGGAAGAACGTCAGCTTCCCTACGTATGGGTCTGTCGCAATCTTGAACGCAATAGCACTAAACGGCTCAGCCGGATCAGGCTTGCGGACCTGCTGTTCGTCACTACGGGGAACCACGCCCTCAACCGGAGGCACGTCGACCGGACTCGGGAGGTAGTCGATGACACCGTCCAGCATGCGCTGAACGCCTTTGTTCTTGAACGCCGAACCGCAGAAAACCGGCGTAATGTCAAGGCTCAACGTTGCCTCGCGGACGGTTGCGCGAATCTCATCTTCGGTGATCTCTTCACCTTCGAGATACTTCATCAGCAACTCGTCGTTGTGCTCAGCGATCGCCTCGAGGAGGTGGATCCGCCAGTGACGGTACTGATTCTTCAGGTCGTCCGGGATGGGCAGCTCGTCCCAGGTCGAACCCTGGGTTTCGTCGTGCCACACGATCGCCTTGCCCGATACGAGGTCGATGATCCCACGGAACATCTCGCCTTCGCCAATCGGAATCTGGACCGGGACGGCGTTTGCCTTCAGACGGTCCTTCATCATCTGCACGGCGGCCTCAAAGTCGGCGCCGGTGCGGTCCATCTTGTTGACAAACGCGATACGCGGAACGTGATACTTGTCCGCCTGCCGCCATACGGTTTCCGACTGGGGCTCAACACCACCCACCGAGCAGAACAGGGCAACGGCACCGTCGAGCACGCGCAGCGAGCGCTCGACTTCGACGGTGAAGTCGACGTGCCCGGGGGTGTCGATGATATTGATCCGGTTGTCCCGCCAGAAGCAGGTCGTGGCAGCCGACGTAATCGTGATCCCGCGCTCCTTCTCCTGCTCCATCCAGTCCATGGTTGCGCCGCCGTCATGGACTTCACCCATGCGGTGCAGGCGCCCCGTGTAGAAGAGGATCCGCTCGGTCGTCGTCGTCTTACCCGCATCAATGTGGGCCATGATGCCGATGTTGCGGGTGTTCTGGAGTTGGGCCTTGGGAGTGCTCATCGAACTAGCGGCGCTCGAAGCAGCCGCATTGAAAATTCAGTGTTGCTTTTGCTAGAACCGGAAGTGGGAGAACGCTTTGTTCGCCTCGGCCATCCGGTGCGTGTCGTCTTTCTTCTTGATGGCGCCGCCTTCGCCCTTCGAGGCGCTGAACAGTTCAGCGGCAAGCCTGTTGGCCATGCTCTTGTCGTTGCGGGCGCGCGCATACTGGATGATCCACCGGAATGCCAGCGCGGTGCGGCGGTCGGGGCGGACTTCGATCGGTACCTGGTACGTGGCGCCGCCAACTCGACGGCTGCGCACTTCGACGAGCGGCGCAACGTTATTGATCGCCTGCCGAAACACTTCGACGCCGGGCTGGCCGGAACGCTCTTCGATCAGCTCAAACGCCTTGTAGACGATGCGCTGAGCGACGCTCTTCTTCCCGCTGTCCATCACGCTGTTCACAAAGCGTGACACGAGTACGTCGTCGTACACCGGATCTGGCAGTACCTGCCTTCTTTCTGCACTCTTTCTACGCATAGTAGACCGTTGTCGTAGACACTGTTTGGGGCCGGATGCTCGCCGGTGGAATCGCTCGTAGTTGCGATGACGACCGCCGACCCTGGGCAAGACCGCTTTAGGCGGTCACTCTGCAAATGCTAGCTCCTCGGACGCTTCGCGCCGTACTTCGAGCGGGACTGCTTCCTGTCGGCAACCCCGGTCGTATCAAGTGCGCCTCGCACGATGTGGTACTTAACACCCGGCAGGTCCTTGACCCTGCCGCCACGTACCAGCACGATGGAGTGCTCCTGAAGGTTGTGCCCCTCACCGGGGATGTACGCGATTACCTCGATACCATTGGTGAGGCGAACCTTTGCGACCTTGCGCAATGCGGAGTTCGGCTTCTTCGGTGTCGTGGTATAAACACGCGTGCAAACGCCACGGCGCTGCGGACACGAATCAAGTGCTCGGGACTTCGTCTTCTGCTTCTGCGAGACCCGGCCCTTGCGTACAAGCTGTTGTATAGTCGGCACGTTTACTCGGCGCGCGGGCGCGCCTCAAATTCTCCTACAGGCTTCTCATTGCCACAGATCAAACCCGGGGTCCGATTCCTACGGCAACCTGCGCTCGTCTCCGAAAGCCATCTGGGCGACGACTCAGTAGACCGAAAGGCCCGCGACCGGCAGATAAAGAACCATGGCCTGATCGCCACCGGGAGGCTAGTCGGATAAACCGATTGGGGTCGACGGGCTCACAGAACGTGGCCACATGATCCCTCAATCAGTCCCGCAGTAGCTCCAGCAAATGACGTCCGCAATGACTTCAGCCGGGCGCAACGAATGCAGCTCGATAATATAGGAGCTGGATTAGAAAAATCCTTGTTGCGAGACGGTGAAGATTCCAGAACAGCCGTTTCTACACCATAACTGCACACGCACACCCACCACAGCACGATCATCGATATAGATCAATGTATCGCTACTGCTACAGCAGTGGGGTGCTAACCGAGCTGCTCGCCGGCCCCTGCGCCTTCGGCCGAATCTGAGTCCGCCGGTCGGATATCCGCATCCCCCTCAACAGCAGCTTCGGGCAACCCATCGCCGGCTGAGCCAACCTTGTAATTGACATACTCACCAAACGGCCGCTCACCCAGGATCTCGACCAGGTCTTTGGGACCGAGCACCTCCTTCTTCAGCAGAGCCTGCGCCATCTCTTCGAGCTTCTCGCGCTTCTCTTCGAGCATCGTGCGCGCCTTCTGGCGGACGCTTCCGATAATGCGCTTTACCTCTTCATCGATAATGCGGGCCGTCTCGTCAGAGTATGGCTTGTCAAACACCGGCTGCTCACCGCCGCCCGAGAGGTTGAAACTGACGTAGCCGACTCGCTCGCTCATCCCGTAGTCGACGACCATCGCGTACGCCATCTTGGTGATTCGCTCGAGATCGTTCTGTGCGCCGGTGGATATCCGACCAAAAGCGATCTCTTCAGCGACGCGTCCGCCGATAGCCATCGTCATGCGGTCGAGCAGTGCCTCGCTCGTATAGAGGTAGCGCTCCTCCGGCAGGTACTGGGCATAGCCGAGCGCGGCCAACCCGCGGGGCACGATGGACACCTTGACGACAGGATCGGTGTGCTCAAGGAACCAGCCCGTAATCGCGTGACCCGCCTCGTGATAAGCCACAATCTCCCGTTCTTCGGGCGAAATCAGCTTGTTCCGCTTCTCGAGGCCTGCGATGATGCGGTCAATGGCCTTCTCGAAGTCCTCCATGCTAATGGCCTTCTTGCTCTCTCGAGCAGCCAGAAGAGCCGCCTCGTTACACACGTTGGCGATCTCCGCGCCGGCAAAGCCCGGTGTCTGACTCGCAAGAACCGCATGGTCAACGTCGTCGCCGATGGTCAACTCGCGGGTGTGCACCTTGAAGATTTCCTCGCGCTCACGCCGATCAGGCTTGTCTATCAGCACCTGCCGGTCAAACCGGCCGGGTCGGAGCAGCGCTGAATCGAGTACGTCAGGGCGGTTTGTGGCCGCCATGATGATGACGCCCTTGTCTGTGTTGAACCCGTCCATCTCGACGAGCAACTGGTTGAGCGTGTTCTCTCGTTCGTCGTTGGCTCCCATCATCATACCACGACCGCGCGACCGTCCGATCGCGTCGATCTCATCGATAAAGATGATACACGGCGCCTTCTCCTTTGCCTGACGGAACAGGTCACGCACACGTGCGGCACCGACGCCAACAAACATCTCGACAAAGTCAGATCCAGAAAGCGAAAAGAACGGCGTACCCGCTTCACCCGCTACCGCCTTGGCCAGCAAAGTCTTACCCGTACCCGGAGGTCCAACCAAGAGCACTCCCTTGGGTAGTTTGCCACCAAGCTTTGTGAACTTGCGCGGGTTCCGAAGAAACTCGACGACCTCGACGACCTCGTCTTTTGCCTCATCCAGGCCGGCGACGTCTGCAAAGGTGATCCGGTGGTCACCCATCGCATCAAAAAGCACCGCCTTGTTCTTGCCGATGTTGAGGACCTGCGAACCGGGATTCATCCGGCGCAGAATGAAGGCCCAGAACAACACAAGGAGCAGCAACGGGAAGATCCAGAACAGCACACCGTCGAGCCAGTTCTCTTCCTGCTTGGCACTGAAAGCCACTTCAGCCTCTCCCGCCTCGCGGGCGGCCGCATTGTGCTCACGCAGAAACTTCGTGAGCTCGTGGTCGCTCGGCTTCGTCGTAGTAAACTGTCCCGACTGGTCTTCAGCCCGTCCGTTCAGGATCTCGTTCCCACCTGGCTCGGGTAGCTTGACGCGCCCCTGCGATACCGCTTCCTCGGTGTATTTGCCGATGATTTCCCGGTCGTTTACGACGGTAATCTCAGCGACGTAGCCATCTTCGACGTAGTCGAGGAAGTCACTGTAGTCGACGTCGTTCGGCGCGGTTCCTGTAACAAACAGGAGAAGGTGGACGACCAGTGCCAATCCGAACAGCACGTAGAACCACACCCAGAAGCGCGGGCGCTTTTCGGGCGGTCGCGAACCACCCCGTTCGCCGCCACGCTCCTGGCGCCGCTCATCCCCACCGGTTCGCGGGTTCGGAGGGAAGTCCCGGTTTTCTTGCGTCATGATCTTGTCGTGCTGGGATAGGGCCGCCGCGCGGAGTACGCCTGAGAGAACGGCTTCCAAGTAATCGTACGCCGTACCACGCTGTCCGTTCTGAGTTCCGGATCAGCGTTACTCGACGGCTATCTCAACCGTCTTCGTCATACGAACGGCGACGGGCTGGTTGTCCTTCAGACCCGGGCGGAACCTGGACTGGTACATGGCTCGAAGGACCTCGCGGTCTGCATCCTCGGACAGCCCCTTCGTCACAACAACCTGCGAGACGCGCCCGTCGGTGTTCACAACAAAGGAAAGCTCGACCGTGCCGGATACCGCCTCAGCGAGGTTCTGGAACCCTATCAAGCGCATAAATGCCGCGTCGCCGCCGATCAACTGAGGCTCGACATCAACATCCTCAGCAGGCAATATGACCGGTGCGGCGCGCACATCGACCGTGTCACGGCGAACCGAATCGGATGCGCCTTTGTCTGGGATCGTGTCGTCGGGAGTCGTGTCGTCAGCGACCGCGGCGACGGAATCAGCGGTTGCCCCCGGTACCGCCATCGTCACGGAGTCAGAAGCTGCTTCGGTAAGCAACGCCGCTTCCTCTGCCTCGATGCCGGCGAACAGTGAATCCGTCCTGGCCAGCGAATCGATGCGGGCAAACACCGCAGCCGCTTCAGCGGCGACCTGTGCCAGCGAATCAAGAACGGCCTGGCGGGCGGCCGCCTCCTCATTCAGCGCTATCGCGGTACGCGCGGCCTGCTGAGCAGCAGCACTTGCCGGATACCGCGATGCGAGGTACGCGTAGACCTCGCGAACGTCAGGTCCGCGTATGGGAATGCCGGACTCGACCGAATCTGGTTGCAATGCAGCCCCACCGGCGACTGAGTCGGCAACGGCGAACAAACTGTCAGCCGCAGCGCCATCGATGTCATCGGGCACCGCGTCGATGACAGCAGGATCAACAGCAGCAGGATCAACGGCGGCTGCAGGATCAGCAGCGGCAGGATCAACGACGGCTGAATCAACAGCAGCCGGATCAACATCGGCAGAATCAGCCTGCTCGTCTCCAGACTCATCAACCGTGCGTGCGCCTCCCCCGTCGGTGCTGTCCACGACGCCCGGCAATCCGCCATCTTCCTCTTCCGTTGACATCGAATCGACCGCCTGCCAACCGTAGTATTCAAGCAGCGAGTCGGGTACCGCAACAGGCAGAGGCTGTAGCAAATCGAGCGAGTCCTCGCGCGCCCAGTCACCGGCTATCAGTCCCACGGCCAGGAGCGCGCGGGGGGCAACGGTGGCTTCCGGATGACCGGCGGCGTTCGCCAGCATGTCAAGCACCGCAGCGCCATAGTCGCCGCGCTGCCAGCGTGAGAAAGCCTCATCGTATGCCGCATCAGCCACGGGGTCGTCGAGCAATTCACCCTCGGCCTCCTCCTCGACGGCTTCCTCAATGACGGTCGGATCCATGTCCGGGTACCGTTCCCGCATCTGCTGCAGCATCGCATCTGCCTCTGCATCCCTGTCAAGCGTGCGGTACACCTGTGACAGCGCGTAGTGGGCCCGTGCCGCCACCGGCTGATCCGGGTCTTCCCGGATGATTAGCTGATACCAGTGCGCCGCGGAGTCTGCTTCGGCCATCGCGAGGAACAGCGCATTTCCCATTTCATAACGCGTCACCGCGCGTTCAGCAATCATTCGTTGCTGCGCTGATCGCGAGCGTGGGATGTCGGATATATCCACCGTCACGTTGGCGTAGCGGTCGTCGCCCCGCCCCGCACCCGGGCCAAGGAGCGTGGAATCAGCGACCCCGGCCTGAACACCTACGCCACTGATATTGCTCGAAACGCGCCACCCCGGCACGTGCGGCCGGTCACCCCAGCGCTGCCGGAAAAGTTGGAAGGCCTCCTGGACGCGCACCGGCTCTTTGTGGAACAGGAAGCCCGCCGCGGCAGCATCCGGATCATAGTCGATGACTTTTCCCTCAGGGAGCCCCTGCCTTCCCTGCGCGCCGGCACGGTCCCGAAACTGCCCCTGTATATCAAGTTCCTCCTGCAGGCGCTCCCGCTCCTTGAGTTCCTCGATCCTGATCTGCCGGATCTCTTCGATACGCGCCCGAAATGACTCCTCGTCCATCGTGCCGAGGTTAAGGAGTGAATCCTGTCTGGAGATCTCCTTTGCCACCATCGCAAATGAGCTGAACACCGCCTGCTCGTCCAGGACATCCTCGATCGCGCCCGGCGCAAAAGGATCTTCGATCGCTTGAACCTGGCCAAACGTCTCGCGCTGAACGATGAGGCTCTGCAGCGATGTTGCTGCCGTATCAAAGTGTGCGGCAGCACGCTCAAAATCGCGGAACACGTCACGATAAAGTCGAGCCAACTCGTAGTGCGCGGCACCGCGGACGTGCGGCTGTGGCTGGTCGGATGCCCTCAGCAGTCCAAGGAGCGTTTGCTGCGCACCGCGTTGGTCACGGGCCTCCCGCTGCAGTCGGGCACGAACGACCGCAAGGTCGTGTCGATAGTCGTAGTTCTTGTCATCTCGCTCCATTCGCCGCAATGCACGATCAGCCTCCTCGGTCCGTCCGAGCATCGCGCTCACCTCGATTGCACGCACCTGGGCAGCGAACTCCAGCTCATACTGCGGCTTGTGCTTGCGCACCGCGCGGTAAGAATCAATCGCCTTCTCGGGGTCGCCGAGCTTCTCATATACCTGCCCCAGGAGGAACTGCGCTCGGGCGGCGAGGCGCTTTTCGCGGACCGACAGGCCGGCCTCCAGCGGTTCTACGGCATCCTCGTACTGTCCTTCCCGCACGGCCAACTCACCACGCGCCAGGTACAGGTACGGGCGCCAGCGCCGCGACACCTCATCACCGGCGAGCGCAGCGTCGACCGTCGCATGCGCGCCATCGTACTGGTTCCCCGCAATCTGGCTGCGAGCGAGCCAGTATCGCGCCTCGTCTTTCAGCTTCGTGTCGAGGGCCATCACTTCGCGGAACTTCTGCTCGGCAGACACGAAGTTCTGCTGATTGAAGTAGGAGCGCCCGATCAACATCAGCGCATCGTCAACCCACTTGGAGCCTTCGTGTGACCGAAGTACATCGGCACTTTTTCGGATGGCACTTTCGTACTCCCGCGACGCCGCTGAACGCTCTGAAATAGGAAATACCGTTAGGAGGAGCTGCCGGTCGACGGGACGACTCGCGATCTGCCTTCGGTTCGCGTCCTTAAACGAGCGCTGGGCGTTGTAGAACTTGTTGTAATACGCGGTAAAGTTGTCGTAGCGATGGGATACAAACGACGACGAGCCACAGCCCCCAACGAGGCTGACGACCGCCACTATCACAACGACGTTCAGCGTACAGCGCATAGTTCTCTCTGCCGGCTTTGAAGTGCCCCTGGTAGCCTTGCTCAGATAAATGCGCCGTCTGTTTGATGGGTGTGTCGAAACGGATACCCGGGCAAACTCAACCATCGTCAGGATGTTGCCCGGACCAGCGTTTTTGCCCTTGTCCCGACCTAGTCGATCGTCGAGACGTGGACCATATTTGTGCGGCCTTTTGTCGGCAGCGGCAGACCGGCGGTGACGACAACGCGGTCACCGGACTTCACTATTCCCTGCCGCACAAGCAGTTCCTCCACGGTCGCAATGCCGTGGTCGGTATCGTATTGGAAAGGGATCGCAAATCCTTTTGTTCCCCAGACAAGGGCCAGCCTGCGCACCACACGCTCATCATCTGTAAAGGCATAAACCGGGCAATGCGGCCGATGGCGGGCG
>JAUIJQ010000599.1 GCA_030431165.1 Rhodothermia bacterium
GGTGACTTTCCACCGCTTCCAGTTTGGTGTGATTGTCTGCATGGCAAGGCCTGCCCGATAGATGGTCGGATTGGCGGTTGTCCAGCCGGCGACAACAACAGCGACAAGTCCGGCAAGGCCGGCGCCCAGATAAGCGATGGGTCCTGGCGCAATCTCTCCACCTTGTTGCAGCGCAAGTGCAACCAGAATGCCGGATGCCACCCAGGCGACGAAGTGGCCGAGATACATGCCGAACGCGCTGAAGAACCCGTACTGCCACTTACGTGCGTAGCGCAGCAAGGTCATGTCAGCCATGCCGAGGTGCATCGCGGCGTTGGCAAACCACGAAAAGAACACAACGTGCCAGAATGTAAAGTGCACGCGTCCCTCAACGGGTACGCCCGTCCAGATGACTGTCTCGGCGACGTGCCAGAAGTCGGATGGTCGCTGTACGCCCAGCTCAGGAAGCACGGCTAAGGCGCAAGCAACAAACACGAGAAACATCCATGGAGCGGCGACCTTGCTGAAGGCGGCGATCTTTTCGAAGCCAAGGATCGCGAGGAGCGTAACAACCGCGCCGACAAGCAGTACGGTGATGACCCAGGCGGCGCTGCTGGGATAAAGATCCGACAGACCCGGCATCGGCATGTCGAACGGAATCCCGACGGCGGTTGCGGCGACCGATATCATGCTGCCCGCAAGGAAGCAGAACATGAGTGCGTTGACGAGATTGTACAGGATCAGCAGGTATGGTCCCGTGATGCTGCGCAGTTTCCAGTATTGATTCAGTCGGGTCTTCGTCGCTATCGGCGCACAGAGCAGGGCCCACGACAGCACAGCGAGCAGGTTTCCGATGAGCAGTCCGATAAAAAGGTCAGCCGCGGCGACGCCGTGTGCCACAAAGAGGGGACCGATCACAAACTCGGTCCCTGCGACGTGTTCACCGGCGTAGATGCCGGCGAAGTTGCCAGGGCCCTGCAGTTTGGACTCGGGGATGGGCTCGCGGTCGAACTCGTTGAGAGCGTCGAGGCGTTGTACGATAGATTGGCCGCTTGGCATGAAATGAAACGCGGATCGATTGAAGATCACTTCGCTTTGGCGTGCGAGAAGGTACCGGTTCGGATTGAGATTTTGTATCGTGTTTTGTTGACCCGTGCCAAAGCCATTCAGTCGCGCGACGCTATGTGCCGAAACATCAAGACCCTCTTCAATTTTGATCCGCCGGCGACCGACGAAGAAATCCGGGCATCGGCGGTTCAGTTTGTGCGAAAGCTGAGTGGCTTTACCAAGCCATCAAAGGCAAACGAGGCTGTGTTCGATCGGGCTGTTGAGCAGGTATCTGCTGTTGCGCATGAACTGTTGGACAATCTGACGACGTCGGCGCATCCGAAGAACAGGGAGGAGGAGGCGGCGAAGGCGCGTGCGCGCGCGTCGCGTCGATTTGGAACTGCCTAGACTCCGTTGTACTGCACGTACACGTTTAGTACTGCCTGGACAAATCGTCAAGCACGATGGCTGACAAACGCAAGATGGTTGAGGTTGGGACGCCGAATAAACCCGGTAGTGTTGCGAGGGTTGACGCAGAGAAGTACGCTGCGATGAAGCGCGCACTGCTGAAGCTGCTGCCGAAGAAGCCTCCCGGATTGTCGTTCTCTGAAATGCACGATCAGATCACGCCGCTTCTTCCGGATGACCTGTTTCCGGGCGGTGCAAAACGCGGGTGGTGGATAAAGACGGTGCAGCTCGACCTGGAGGCGAAGGGCATTATCGACAGGGCGACTACAAAGCCGTTGCGGTGGCACAGGAGGTAGGGGGTCCTACTCGCCGACGTCCGGGATACGTTCAACAAGCTGACGGGCGGTTGCGTCAGCGACCTCGAAGAGCTGATCAATCGATCCGAACTGCGTGGCCCAGGCATCCAGACGGGCGGTCCGCACATCGAATATCCAAGCGGATAGCAGTATGCGAACCGGGTCTTCGGGGGTGTCCTGCTTCAGTGAAACCGAACCGGTCAAGTAGTGGGACGCCTTTGTCACAGGCGTCGGCATGCGGTCCTCGATATC
>JAUIJQ010000600.1 GCA_030431165.1 Rhodothermia bacterium
CTACACGTTTGCGATCCGCGACAACGCGGGCGGCGAGTACTGGAACTCGATCTTCACTGATTACCCGGGCAAAGCGATGAGCATCGAAGACCTCGGGTCTGGCGAAGACAGCGCCAATCGTCTGGCTACCGGTGACCTTGCCTTCCAGACCAACCTCTGGTTTGGCTTTGGCGGTGGCTCAAGCTTCGCCGACCTGGTCGACGGCGCGGCTGCAGAGACGATCCTTACGGGTACCGGCAACACGTTTGCTGACCCGCAGCTCGCGGGCATCAGCCGCACGGCCGACGGCGGACTCGATCCTCGCCCGCTTGCGTCGTCGCCCGCACACGCTGGCGCCATGGACGTGGGCGACGACTGGTTTGACGACGTCGTTTACCTCGGTGCGTTCCAGCACGACCTCTGGATCAACGGCTGGACGGCAATCGACGAAGCCGGCTTCATCGGCGACCTCCGTGTTGCGGTTGAGGAAATCGACTCCGCTGTGCCGCAGTCGCTGCTGCTTTCCCAGAACTATCCGAACCCGTTCCGACAGTCAACCTCGGTTGAGTTCCAGACGCCGGAAGCCGGAGCCGTAAGGCTTGCGGTATACGACGTCCTGGGACGCGAAGTGGCTGTGCTTGTTGACGAAGACGTAGCGTCGGGCACGCACCGTGTGTCGTTCGACGCGAACGAGCTGTCAGCGGGTATCTACCTGTACCGAATCGAAACGCCGCGCGGTGTACAGTCGCGCACGATGACTCTCGTGAAGTAAGTCCCGGAGCGGGCGGGCGGCCATGATTGGATGTTGCCCCCAGTCGCTGCCCGCCTGCTCCAGACTTCAATCCGAACCTACGGCATGGAGACTATCGGAACGACTTCGACTTCGTGGCAGAACGGCCAGGCAACCCATGCCATGGCGAGTCTCAACGATCCGATAGACGTAATGGCAATTCGCCCCAAGATCCTTGTTGCTGACGACGATCGAGACGTCGTAGACCTTGTTCGCTACAACCTCGAGGTCGCCGGCATGGACGTCACTGTTGCCTACGATGGCGTCCAGGCGATCCAGATAGCGGAAGAAGTAAGTCCGTCGCTCATCGTCCTCGACATCATGATGCCCAAGATGGACGGGTTCGAAGTGTGTCGGTACGTGCGCAAATCTGCTGCGCTCGACCAGACGCCGATCCTCGTGCTGACGGCACGTAATTCCGAAGAAGATGAGGTGCACGCGCTGAATCTGGGGGCCGATGACTTTGTGCGCAAGCCCGTCAGCCCGAAGCGGTTGATCAGTCGTGTCAGGGCGCTCATCCGACGAACCGGGCACAACGAGCCCATCCTGCAGATTGGCGAGTACACGGTTGACCGTGAACGCTTCTCAGTCTTTACCGCAAAAGGGGAGCGCATCCACTTTCCGCGTAAAGAGTTTGAACTGCTGTTCGCGATGGCGCAGAAACCCGGCCGTGTGTTTACCCGCGAACAGTTGCTCGACATGGTCTGGGGTAGCGACTCACCGATCGGCGTGCGCACAGTAGACGTCCACGTTCGCAAGATCCGCGACAAGATCGGACAAGACGTAATCGAGACCGTGCGCGGCGTTGGCTACCGCGTTATGGAATAGAGCGCGTCGACCCTCCAGTCGGGCGATTGCGTGTCCTACTTGACGCCGGCGTACATCGAGTCGATGAGTTCCGCGTAGGCACTTTCGATCTGCTTTCGGCGCGGCTTCAGCGTCGGTGTCATCATTCCGTTGTCGACGGTGAACGGCTCACCGATCACCCGGAAGTCCCTGATCTTTTCCTGTGACGCCGCGTTGCGCGAGTAACGCTTGAACTCACGCTCAAACAAGGCGAGCACCTGCTCATTCCCGCGTAGCGCATCTTCGTCTGAAAATGTGATGGACTGCTCAGCAGCATAGCGTTTGAGCTCGTCCATCTCAGGGACAACCAGCGCCGTCAGGAATTCCCTGCCCTCGCCAACAACGAGTATCTGGTCGATCCAGCCAACGGATTTGAATCCGTCCTCGATGGGTCCCGGATAGATGTTCTTGCCGCCCTTGGAC
>JAUIJQ010000056.1 GCA_030431165.1 Rhodothermia bacterium
CCGGATCTCGCGACACTTCGCGACCGCGCGCGGACCGTGCTTCGCAAGCGCGTGCTCGGGTTTTTCTCGATGGGCTGGACGGGTGCGAACCGGCACTGGCGCAACTACGAAAAAGCGTATCTGCTGCTCGCGGCACTCGCTACTCCGCTGGTGCTCTCAGTGCACTCGGTTGTGTCCTTCGACTTTGCCGTTTCCATTGTGCCGGGATGGCATACAACCATCTTCCCGCCGTACTTCGTTGCGGGTGCCATCTTCTCCGGATTTGCGATGGTGGTCACGCTGCTTGTGATCGCACGAAAGGTTTACGGCATCGAGGACATCATCACGGTGTCGCACCTCGAGAAGATGAACATCATCATCCTGCTGACGGGTACGATGGTGGGCTTTGCGTACATCACAGAGTTCTTCATCGCGTGGTACTCGGGTGTCCAGTATGAGCAGTTCGCGTTCAAGAACCGCATGTTCGGTCCGTACGCCTGGGCTTACTGGACGATGATGTCCTGTAACCTCTTTTTCCCGCAGTTCTTCTGGATCAAGAAGCTGCGCCGCAGTATTCCGTTCATGTTCGTGTTGTCGATCATCGTGAACATCGGAATGTGGTTCGAGCGATTTGTGATCACGGTCACGTCGCTTCACCGCGACTACCTGCCGAGCTCGTGGGACTACTACACGCCAACGGCCATCGACGTGCTGACGTTTGTCGGTTCGTTCGGCCTCTTCTTCACCATGTTCCTGCTCTTCCTTCGGTTTGTGCCGATGGTTGCCATTGCTGAGGTGAAGGGCGTCATGCCGCAGGCGGACCCACACTACTACGGTCACGGAGACGGTCAAGCAGGATCACACCCGCCAACGCTCGCAGATACGGTCAAGTAGCGCGACCAGCGAATAAGCATGTTAAAGGATCTAACCGAACATATAAGGGCGAGCATGAGCATCTACGGTCGCGAAGACAGCGACTTGTACGGTGTGCTGGCCGAGTTCCGGGACCCCGGCGAGCTGTTGCACGCAGCCGAAGGCGTTCACGCCGCGGGCTACCGACGATTTGATACGCACAGTCCGTTTCCCATCCACGGCATGGACGGCGCAATGGGTCTGGGCAACTCCAAGGTCGGCATCTTCTCGCTTGGTGGCGGCCTGACGGGTCTTGCACTTGGCTACCTGCTTCAGTGGTGGACAGGTGCCGTTGACTACCCGCTCAACATCTCGGGTAAGCCGGCCTTTGCGATTGAGCCGTCGGTGCCGGTCATGTTTGAGCTGACGATCCTCTTTTCGGCGATCGGGGCGGTGATCGGCATGTTTGCGCTCAATGGATTGCCGCGTCCGTACAATCCGCTGTTCTACTCAGAGCGGTTTGCAGCGGCAAGCGACGACGCCTTTTTCCTTCATGTCGCATCAAACGACAAGTTCTTCGACGTTGAGCAGACGCAGGACCTGCTGCGGTCACTCGGGGCGCGGCACATCGAGCTGGTATACGACCACGGGGAGGCTGATGAAGACAGCTAGCATCATGTCCGAGAGAATCGCATCCGTGTTTGTATTGTTGGCGGTATTCGCATTTGCCGGATGCCGGGCGACGATCAGCGACAAGCCGCCGATCCACATAAATCCCAACATGGATTTTCAGGAGCGCTTTGACCCGCAGGAGGCCAATGCCTTCTTTGCGGATGGGCGTTCCATGCGTCCGCCGGTACCCGGCACGGTAGCCCGCGGATTCCTGAATGAGGATGTGCGGTTCTATGAGGGCATTGACGAATCGGGCAATCCCGTAGACATCGCGCCGGTCGCGATCACGATGGCATTGCTTGAGCGCGGACGCAAGCAGTACGACATCTATTGCGCTGTTTGCCACGGAAAAGCCGGAGACGGGCTCGGCCCGATCATGACCGGGAAATTCGGCTATGTCCCGGCCCCGTCTTACCACACGGATGCGCTGCGTGCCATGCCCGACGGACACTACTACGGCGCGATCGCAAATGGCATCCGAACGATGCCGTCCTACGCGCAGCAGATCTCAGTCGCAGATCGTTGGGCGATTGTCGCGTACATCCGCGCCCTGCAGAAGAGCCAGTACGCGCTTGAATCAGAGATTCCCGCGTCAGTGCTCGAGGAAGTTCGCGCCCGCGGTGCGGCAAACATCACCGTTTCAGACAATTGATCAGCTCCGAGCATGTCGAGCGCGCTTAAGACGACTTTCTTTCCGACCTGGCTGGTCGATCCGGTTCGGGCTACCGCCCAGCACGCCAGAGCGCCTTTCCGGCCGCTCAGCAACCGTATGGTCTGGATCGTGCCGCTCGCCGTCGGCATCGCCGGCCTGGCCCTCGCCGGTGTCGCGTGGGCGATGGACGCGAAACAGTTCTACTTCTCGTATCTCGTCGCATGGACGAGCTGCCTCGCCATCACGGTCGGTGCCCAGTTCTTCGTTCTGATTCAGCACTTGACCAAGGCCCGCTGGAGCGTTGTCGTTCGGCGAATCGCGGAGGCACTGACGTGGAGCTTCCCGCTGCTCGCTGTCCTTTCGATACCGGTGGTCCTCGGAATGCACGACCTGTACCACTGGACGCATGCTGATGTCATGAATCCGGCGGACAGTCACTTCGACCCAATTCTCAAGGGCAAAGAGGCTTATCTCAATACGCCGTTCTTCCTGATCCGTCTGGTTGCGTACTTCGTCATCTGGAGTACAATCTCCCTGCTGCTGTACAGGAGCTCGATCAGGCAGGACCTCGACGCTGATCCGACAATTCCGGCACGCCAGCGTAAGGTCAGCGCCATCGGCCTGTTGTTCATGGCGATCACGACGGCGTTTGCGAGCTACGACGTGCTCATGTCGACAGACCCGCATTGGTTCTCGACGATCTTCGGGGTCTACTTCTTTGCCGCATCGTTCTGGACCGCGCACGCGCTCATCGCGCTCGTTGCCATATTTATCCAGCGCAACAAGGGGCTTCAGAACGTCGTCACCGAGGAACACTACCATGACCTCGGGAAGATGATGTTTGGGTTCACGGTCTTCTGGACGTACATCGCCTTCAGCCAGTACATGCTGATCTGGTACGGCAACCTGCCGGAAGAGACGCTGTGGTACCGCCACCGATTGGAGCATGGATGGGAGACCCATTCAGCCGCATTGCTGATTCTGCATTTTGTCGTGCCGTTCTGGATCCTGCTTCCGCGCAGTGCAAAGCGCAACCGGGTGATCATGTCGTTCATGGCCGTCTGGTTTGTCGTGATGAACTGGTTCGACATGCACTGGCTCGCGATGCCGGTCCTGCACCCCGATCACGCATCGATGCACTGGGCCTCACTCGCGTGCTTCATCGGCCTCTTCGGAGTCTACATGGCGGTATTCCTTTATCGGCTTGGACGGCATAGCCTGGTACCGCAGAATGACCCGAATCTGGCCCGGTCGCTATCCTTTACTACTTGATCGGGCGGTAACCGCTCAATCTGACCCGTTGGCCGGCTATCGTTAAGATGATGGCAACAGGACGATACAGGTTCCATCCGCCCAGAACGTTGACCGCCACAACGCGTAACTGAAACCATGTCTGACAGCTACGGGCTCGCCGCTGAACCGGAGGACGTACCGGTACACCAGATATTCTTGACGGGCGCTGTGATCTTTGGATCAATCGCCGTGGCCGTCATTGTGCTTTTTCAGATCTACAACAAGGGTGTTCAGACGGCGTCGCTGGAAGCAGCCGCTGAGTACGTTGCGTTCCCGCAAATCCGCGACGGAGAGGTCGCGGGCATGAGGAAGATCACGCAGTACGAAGTCGTTGATCAGGCAGCGGGCGTGTACGCCATTCCGATTGAGCGGGCGATGGAAATCGTTGCGGCAGAGCGCGCCGCTCAGGGCGACGCGCCGACGATGGCTTTGCCGGGAGAGTAGTGGAGCGATTGGCTATCGGACGGATTTACAACAGTTGCAACCGGCCAGGCGCTGATCGCGCGCGGCGAGGGGTAATCCGCGCCCCGCTGATCCGGATTGCTCCGTCACTTGCGCTCCTTGTCCCGATTGTCTTGTTCCTGGGTCTCGCGCCCGCAGCAGCTCAGCAACTCGATCCTGAACTCGCCGAGGCATACGAAGGCACCGGCATCGAGGAGCACCTCGGTGAATACGTGAATCCCGAGCTGGCCTTTGTAAACCACGTTGCCGATACAGTGCGCATTGGTGAGATCCTTGGACAGGGTCGACCGGTTATTGTCAACTTTGTGTACTACGACTGCCCGATGCTCTGCAACGTGGTGCTTGATAGTTTTACGAAGACTATGACCGAGTTGGACTGGTCCGCAGGGTCGGAGTTCGATGTCATCACACTCAGCATCGCGCCGACTGACACGCCCGAAATCGCGGCGTCAGCCCGCCAGCGTTATGGCGATGCATTGGGTCGGCCTGAGGCAATGGCCGGATGGCATTTTCTGACAGGCACCGAAGACAATATTCAGGCGCTGGCAGAACAGGTCGGCTTTCAATACAAGTGGCTGCCTGAGGTCGAACAATTTGTTCATGCGGCGGCTTTGACAGTTCTGGCTGACGATGGCAAGATTACGCGCTATCTTTACGGGATTGAGTACCCGGAGCGACAGGTAAAGAACGCGCTCGTCGAAGCATCCGAAGGGAGAGTGGGCACGACGCTGGATCGGCTGATCTTGTACTGCTTTCAGTACTCCCCGACGGAGAACGCCTACGTTCTCCACGCCACAAACCTGATGAAACTGGGCGGCTTCCTGACGCTGGCCGCCATGGTTGTCGTTTTCCTTGCGCTACGCAGGCGCGAGCGGCGGCACCCTCACACACAGCCCGCGTTTTCTTGACGTAATCCGATATGGGTGATAAAGGGACATTCTGGATGCCGCAGTCGGCCTCAACCGTATCCGGTGAGGTTGATGCGCTGTTTTACCTGACCTTCTGGATCAGCACCGTCATCTTCCTGATGGTAGTTGGTGCGATGGCGTACTTCGTCATTCGGTACCGTCGCCGATCAGAGTCAGAGGTGCCGGTAGACGAGCACGACTCGCGCCTGTTTGAGTACTCCACCATCGGACTCTCAATCGTTCTCGTGCTGATCGTCTTTACGTGGGGCTTCAAAGTATACCTGAAGCTCAACGTCGCGCCGCCCGGCGCGTACGAGGTCCAGGTTACCGCCTCCCAATGGAAGTGGGACTACACGTATCCCGATGGAACCGTCTATGCAGGTGATCTGCACGTCCCGGCAAATCGACCGGTGCGTCTTGTGATGAACTCGATGGATGTCCTGCACAGCTTCTTTGTCCCGCAGTTCCGCATCAAGCAGGACGTTGTCCCGAATCGCTATACCTCGGTCTGGTTCGAGGCGAGCGTGACAGACACCTTTGACGTGTTCTGTACCGAGTACTGCGGCAATCAACACTCGGGTATGCTCGGTAAAGTCATTGCCCACCCGCAGGAAGAGTTCGACCTCTGGCTGTCAGAAGCCGGTGGGGGTGACCTCTCACCAGAAGAATATGGCGAGCGACTCTTCGGTCAGAACAACTGCAACACGTGCCATTCGATTGACGGCACGCGCATTGTCGGGCCGTCGATGCAGGGCCTGTTCGGATCGCAACGGCAGTTTGCGTCAGGGGAGTCAGCCGTTGCCGACGAAAACTATCTGCTGAATTCGATCGTCGCCCCTGCAGCCCAGGTAGTCGAAGGTTATCCGCCGGCGATGCCGCCGAGTTACGGCTCCCTGCCGCAAGATCAACTCAACGCCCTCGTCGCGTATATCAAGTCGGTCCAGTAGCGCACCGGATCAAAAGAAACCATGAGTGTAGCAACAGCAACGACGGAGATCCCGGGTAAGCAGGTCACGTACCTGAACCACGAGAAGTCAATAAAGTCCTGGCTTCTGACGCTTGACCACAAGCGTATCGGGCTCCTGTACATGTCGACGATCGTCGTCGTGTTTCTCGCGGCGGGGATCCTGGCGCTTCTTGTCCGCATCGAGTTGATGTCGCCGGGGCGTACAATCGTTGACGCCCAGACGTACAACCAGTTTTTCTCGCTACACGGAATACTGATGGTATTCCTGTTCATCGTACCGTCGGTGCCGGCGATCCTGGGCAACTTCATCATGCCGATTCAGCTCGGAGCAATTGACGTTGCTTTCCCGAGGCTCAACCTGGCGAGCTACTACATCTACATGGTGGGTGGCGTGCTTGTGGTGGCGGCGATGCTGCTCGGTCAGATTGACACCGGCTGGACGTTCTATACGCCTTACTCGAGCCGGCTTGGCGCCCCGATCATCTTCATGACGCTGGCGATCTTTATCGCCGGATTCTCGTCGATCCTGACCGGAATCAACTTCATTGTAACGATCCACAAGATGCGCGCGCCGGGTCTGACGTGGAACCGGCTTCCGCTGTTCGTCTGGTCGATTTACGCGACGAGCATCGTGCAGGTGCTCGCCACGCCGGTCATCGGGATCACCATGCTCCTCCTGTTGCTTGAGAAGACCCTCGGCATCGGCATCTTTGATCCGGCACTTGGTGGGGATCCGATTCTGTTCCAGCACTTCTTCTGGTTCTATTCCCATCCGGCCGTGTACATCATGATTCTGCCGGCGTTCGGAATCATCTCCGACCTGATGGGCACGTTCTCCAGACACGAAGTGATGGGGTACAAGTTCGTCGCGCTGAGTTCTGTTGCGATCGCGTTCCTCGGCTTTCTCGTCTGGGGGCACCACATGTTCGTGTCGGGCCAGTCAGCCGTTTCATCAATCGTCTTCTCCCTGATCACCTACCTGATTGGGATTCCAACAGGCGTCAAGGTCATCAACTGGGTCGGCACCATGTACAAAGGGTCGGTGTCGCTGAAGACGCCGATGCTTTACGCCCTGTCGTTCCTGTTCCTCTTCTCGATTGGCGGATTCACCGGCGTTATGCTCGGGGTGCTTGGCGTCGACATCCACCTGCACGATACGTACTTCGTCGTAGCGCACTTCCACTACGTCATGATGGGAGGGACCGTCGTTGCGCTGATCGGTGGCCTGCACTACTGGTGGCCGAAGATCACCGGGAAGATGTACAACGAGACCGCGGGCCGCATCGCGTGTGCGTTGATCTTCATCGGGTTCAACGTGACCTTCTTCACGCAGTTTGTTCTCGGCACCAAAGGAATGCCGCGTCGCTACTACGACTACCAGCCGCAGTATGCCGACCTGCACGCCCTGTCGACCTACGGGTCGTGGATTCTTGCCGCCGGGCTGTTCCTGGTGCTGTTTACGTTTATCCACTCGCTCATGCGTGGCGCGGCTGCACCGTCCAACCCATGGGGCGGCGCATCGCTCGAGTGGACGCACACGTCGTCACCGCCGTCGCCGCACAACTTTGATGAGCAGCCGATTGTGACGCACGGTCCGTACGACTATCACCACTACTACCACGGAGACGGGCAGTCAGCCGAAGCCGAACTGGCACCTCCGAGCAAAGCCTGAAGCCGCCCCGTTATCAGGGCACGCCGACAGAACTGATTCTCTCAAACGCTAGGCAGCACGCCGACATGTCAACAGCAAGCGCACACCATCCGAAGCTGCAACACCACTTCGTGTCGATGGATCAGCAGTTCGATGCCTCCAAGCTGGGCATGTGGCTGTTCCTCATCACTGAGATCCTGCTGTTCAGCGGGATGTTCGTTGCATACACCGTCTATCGTGTGTGGCACCCGGAGGTGTTCGAGGCACTCAGCGGCGCGCTGGACTGGCGCCTCGGCGGCGTCAACACGCTGGTCCTCCTCGCGTCGTCGTTTACGGTGGCCGCCTCGATCCACCACATCCAGAATGACAACAGAAAGGGCCTCGTTCGCAACGTGATCCTGACGATCATCTTTGCGGGTGTGTTTATGTTCATCAAGTATCTGGAGTACTCGGGCAAGTTCTCGCACGGCGTCTTCCCCGGTGAAGCGTACGCGCCCTTCGGCGATCACTACGGGCACTACGCTGATGTCCCGTACGCCCCGCAGTTCTTCAGCATCTACTTCGTGATGACCGGTATCCACGGTGTGCACGTGCTCGTGGGCATGGGGATATTCGCGTGGCTGGCCTTCAGGGGCGCCCGCGGCGACTTCAGTAGCGAGTACTACACGCCCGTTGAGCTATCCGGGCTCTACTGGCACCTCGTGGATATCATCTGGATCTTCCTGTTTCCGCTGCTCTATCTCATCTAGCAGGCCTGGACCGGCCCAACAAACACCGCAGTCCCGGTACGACCCAAAGCACGCAACGATGTCAAACGCTCATCACGGCCATCACATTACCCCGATGCGGACGCTAGTCGGCGTCTTCTCAGGACTTATCGTGCTAACAATTCTCACGGTCGTGACGTCGCGCATCGATCTTGGGATCCTCAACGTGCCGCTCGCACTCACCATTGCAATTGGGAAGGCAAGCCTCGTTGTACTGTTCTTCATGGCGTTGAAATGGGACAATCGCGTCAACGGAATTGTGCTCTTGCTTGGCGTATTGTTCGTGTCCATCTTCTTGATTTTCACGCTCTTCGATACGGCATTTCGTGGTGACCTTTCGAACGTTGACGACACCACGATCATGGATATGGAGCGAGAGATGACGGGCGGTGATGCCGCCGCTGATCACTCAGAAGACGGATCAGCCGCGGCGCCGGCTGATCACTAGTCCGCACATCCGGCGTGGCTTCACCGAGAATCTATCATTTCATTCTCGGTGAAAATGAAGATGGTCTTTCCCGGACAAGTGCGTTTTGTTATGTTCCGGGTGCAGGTTCCCAGCCTGTCGTCCCAACAAACCCAACTGCCTGATCGACCCACCCGCCCACCCACGGGTGATTGGTCTTTTTTGGTGCAGACAGTACAGACCATCTGAGCAGATGTTTTTTTTCCTGCTGCTTGTCGTAGTTCCCGTGGTGTTCTGTATGGTCTCCTGGGTGCTCTTCAGCGCGTCGCAGCTCTTCACCGTCGAAGAGCCCCACGCGATCGAGCGGATGGTAGCCGCTCGGAAGCGCTCCCGCAGAAGACCAGAAGCAGTTCCCGTAAGTTCGGGGATGATCGCTGAGCAACATCAGCGTAGCGTACTCGTGATGTCGCCGATGGAGGTCTACCGGCTGCGTGATGCGCGTTCAACCGGGATCCCGAACCTGTGGCACGACGATATCTGGCTCAGAAGGAACTGATACTCGCCACTATTCGAATCGCCGCTAGCCCCGGTTCGCCGTGATCGTGGGGATAGCGCCTGCGGCGTATTCCGCGAGGGCGTCGAGACCTTTGGCAACCACGTCTTTTGCAGGCGGCTTCTCATCAGCCACCGCGCCCAACACGACCTTGAGAATGTCGCACGGTACGCCGTGCGTTGCTGCAACGTACGCCAACGGGTAAGCCGTGGTATCTGAGACGTGCGCAAGGCGCTGCCAGTACGTCAGTTCCTTGGCTCCCGTGACCCGGTGATCCTGCGTTACGAGACGATAAGCCGACAGCTTGCTGAACACCGTCTCGATGGGCATCCGCGGATACGACGGCGTAGACAGTTCAACGCGGTCGCCCTCGAAGACCTGTTCAACCGCAATCAGTGATCCAACGGCGGGCTCATCCTGAAGCGTCAGACACGTTCCAACGTGGACGAGATGCGAAAGTGTGTGCTCGCGCAGGAGCCGCTCCGTTCTTAGGGTGGCTTTTATCTTGCCGATTCCTAGAATGGTGACGAGTATGTCGTCATCGAATGCCGATTCCCCTTCTGCAATACCGTCCAGGCGCCCGCGGTTGTAGCGGGCGAGAAACGGGGCCGCCTCTTCCGGTGTCGTGAAAACAAAACCTACCATAACACGTACGACCCGCGCCTGCTCAGATTGAACCTTGTGATGCCGGAGTTACCGGGATGACCTGGATAATGACCTGACTGATGATCCGGAGATCCTGCCATCGGAAGCCGGTGGCCCGGAAACTCAGCGAAGCAAGCCCGTCCGTCTGGAGTTCGCGCCGATCTCAGCGCCCCCAATAGCTCGATGAAGATAACCGAACTGCTCGACAACAGGAAGGAGACGCTGATCTCCTACGAGATCATCCCGCCGCAGCGCGGCGGCTCCGTGAGAGAGATCTTCGAAATCATGGACGAGCTCCAGCCGTTTGAGCCCCCGTTCATCGATGTTACCAGCCACTCGGCCCAGGTCTACTACGAGGAGATGGCGGATGGTACGTGGCGGCGGCGCGTCAAACGCAAGCGCCCCGGGACCATCGGACTGTGTGCCGCGATCAAGGGCAAGTACGGCGTCGAAACCGTTCCCCACATCCTGTGCGAAGGGTTTACCCGAGAAGAGACTGAAGACGCGCTTATCGAGCTTCACTACCTCGGCATTCAGAATGTAATGGCGTTGCGTGGTGACGAAGGCGAATACACCAAACCGATTCCCGCAACGCGCACGCGCAATCGATACGCCGTCGACCTGGTTGAGCAGATCTCCGCGATGAACGATGGTCGATACCTGGAAGAGCTCATTGATGCCGACTCCACGGACTTCTGTGTCGGCGTGGCCGGCTATCCGGAAAAACACTTTCAGGCTCCCAACATGACCTGGGATGTACTGAACCTCAAGAAGAAGGTAGACGCCGGCGCCCAGTATGTGACGACGCAGATGTTCTTCGACAACGACCAGTACTTCACGTTTGTGGATCGGTGCAGAGAGGTCGGAATCGACGTACCTATCGTGCCCGGCCTGAAGATCCTGACCAGCAAGCGTCAACTGCAGTCTTTGCCGATGCGCTTCTACGTGAATATCCCTGAGTCACTCGCGGCCGAGGCAGAGGCCGCTGATCCGGCCCACGTGCCGGATATCGGTGTGGAATGGGCACTGAGACAGGCGGAAGAACTGATGGACCGGGGTGTACCGTGCCTCCACTTCTACATCATGGCGACCGCGAAGCAC
>JAUIJQ010000057.1 GCA_030431165.1 Rhodothermia bacterium
GCGAAGTCGCGCCAAACGTGGCGACGTTTGGGCGTATTCGCACCGAGAACGACCGCAGCAACCAGACGGACGATCAGGTCGTCGACCAGGTCGTTGCCACCCTATTCAGAGCCCCGCACTCCTCTACCGGAGAGGACCTCGTCGAGATTACGTGTCACGGTGGAGACGTCGCGGCCCGACTCGTGCTGCGTGCTTTGCTGGATGCGGGCGCACGCATGGCTGAGCCCGGCGAGTTTACCCAGCGCGCGTTCCTCAACAACAAGCTGGACCTCGCGCAGGCCGAAGCCGTGGCTGATCTCATCCACGCCTCATCGTCGGCCGCACACCGTGTCTCGGTGGCCCACCTCGAAGGTCGGTACTCGGAGCGACTCAACGTCATTCGGGATGAGCTGCTCGAATTGGCCGCGCTTGTCGAACTCGAACTCGATTTTTCGGATGAAGACGTTGAGTTCGCTGACAAACCGCGCCTTCAACACCTGCTCCTAAGTGCGAGCGGCTTCGTCGAAGAGTTACTTGGGAGCTATCGTTCGGGCACCATGATCCGGGACGGCGTGCGCGTTGTCATTGCGGGTCGGCCAAACGCCGGCAAGTCGACACTCCTGAACGCGCTTGTTGGTCGCGACCGCGCCATCGTCAGCGATACGCCCGGCACAACACGCGACGAGATCGAAAGTGAAGCAGAGATTGACGGCGTTCGCTTCGTTTTTACTGACACCGCCGGACTCCGGGAAACCGGTGACGCGATAGAAGCTGAAGGGGTGCGTCGGTCGGAGGCGGCTGTACGCCGAGCGGATGTACTGCTGTACGTGTATGACGTGACCGAGGGGCTTGCTGACGACGAACGGTTGTGGTTGCACGAGCTTGCCGGCTCCAACAATAAGGACGACAATAGCGCCTCGCCGCTGACGCTCGTTGTCGCCAACAAATCTGACCTGGTGGACAGTGCGGTACACAGTGTGGTACACGGTGCGGTACACAGTGCGGCGAGCAGTGCGCCAGCCGAGAGCGAGAGTGCCGGCCCACACGATACAGTCACCGTGTCTGCGACAGCGGCGCGTCGCGATAGCGCCGCATTGAATCCGGTCACAGATTGGTTGCGCGAACGCGTGACAGATGCACTGACGGGCCAGGACGCTTCCGGAGTGATCATGAACGAGCGTCACCTGCGTCATCTGCGCGCCGCGAGCGGTGCGTTACGGCGTGCCGCAGAAACACTCGACTACGGTGGCTCAGGCGACGTGCTGGCAATCGATCTGCGCGAGGCACTCCAGGAGCTGGGCGCCATTACCGGGGCAATCACAAACGAAGACGTGCTGGACCAGGTGTTCAGCCGATTCTGTATCGGAAAGTAGCGTCGTCGGTTACGGCTTGTCCCCGGTTCACTTCCTCCCTGCCTCCCTGCCTCCCTGCCCCGTTACCCAGCGGTCGCGCTGCAACCAGACTCATCACGGTTCCATAGCGTCCGATTCATCATCCCGCCAGCCGATCCAGTTGCCGCTATCGTCAAAGATCCACCGGGGCGGCATTCCATCAAGTCGCGTCAGGTTAAAGTAGCGGTAAGAGGCGGACTCATCCACGTTGGTACTGTCGGTCGCGATCGGTACGGCACTCCGCATGACCTGGTATCGCTGCATGTCGGTTTCAACGATACGCTCAGCAGACCCGCCGCGCGTCGCAACGGCAGGCTGCAATTCCGCCGGATTGAGGACGAAAACTCGAGTGTACTTGTCGACGTCACTGCGGTTGAATGACGTAACCAATCCGGCCCTTGTCCCAAGGAACCAGTTGCAGATCGGCGGCACTCCGTATGGCGCGATGATGAAGTCGTCAGTTGACAACGCGTAGTCCTGACGGACCTGTACCAGCTCAGCATAAATGTTGTCTTTGTCGGGGTACATCATGGCCAGACTTACCATTTCACCAACCAGCATCAACAAGGCCCCCAACAATGGCGCGCCGCCGAGTGCCCAGCGCCATCGCGGTGAGGCATACCGCATCGTGTATCCGAGAATTGGAATTGCGGGGAGCGGCATGAACAGAACCAGTCGTGGCAACACCGCGACGTCTATGATGGGCGCCACCAGGGCATAAGCAAAAAGAATGTTCGCAAGCCAGAAGATCTGGTCCGGCTTGTCCAGATCTGGTCGATGCCTCCGAAACACCATCATCAGTCCGGCAAGGATCGCGAAAGGCACCACAACGCCGGCCAAAGCCTGCAATCGCTGTCCGTTGGACGTTGCACCGATGGCCGCGCCGATCATCGAGTTGGGTATGCTCGATGTGGCGAAGTCGACGACACGGGCAAAGGCATCCGGGTCGACTAAACGCAGGCTGGTCAGGCTCACCAGCAGAAATACAACGACAAATCCGACTTGCCTGGCAACCGTGGGCCCAGAACCTGTCGATTCAGAAGTAGCCGGGGCAGAAGTAGTCGGGGCAGAAGTAGTCTGAGAGGTAGTTGGGTCAGCAATAGTCGGCTGGGGTGTAGCCGCAACAACAATCACCGAAGCAACGAACGCAATGCCGCCAAGGAGAACCGCGACCAGCGTTCCGAGATGAGTTAAGGCAATGAGCATCAGCAACACGGCCAGCGCTATGCTTTTACGACGTGTGCGCTCGTGCAATTGGGACAGCGTCACGGACAAAACAACAGCCAGCAGCAAGAGCCCCAGCGCATTCTTCTGCAACATCTCCGGGATGTGCACAATCGTCAGCGGGAGAATTGCCGACGCAGCAACGAGTAGCCATGATGCGACGGGCAGTTGTCGGCTCCCGGTTGTTCGCCTCAGGATCAATAAGGTCGGCCACGCGATAAGCGCCGGCACCACGCTCATGACCGCGCGCGTCGTATGAATAATCGCCACCTGCGGGTCAAGCCCGGCGACCTGCAATAGGGATGCGATCCCCGCGTAGGCGTAGAACAGCACCGGCAGGTCGTCAAGTGGTAGGCTCCCGGTCTCGAGCAATCCGCGGACCTGCACCCAGTAGTAGTAGGAGTGGTTGAACCAGCCGACGAATTCGGGTCGCGTCAACCAGATGGCGGTCGCCCGGGTGATAACGGCGCATCCGATGATTGCGGAAAGGAGTCTCGGCGCCATGTGCTGTGGTCGTCGACCGGGAGTGCGGTTTGCGGTTACCGCGCTCGACGGTAACCGCTCCCGCTACGGCTGCTGCCCGGATCAGTTGCGGCAATCCGAAGCATGGCACCATTCAGCAGCCGTTCTAATCGACCCTCACGACAAGTGCTGCCCGCGCCGTGTTGTTTCTGTGGTCGTCATCAGCGCCCAGCCCTGAGGTTATTCGAGCGTTGCGGATGAGCAAGGGCGCCACCAGCGGCTCTACGGTTGCCGTCATGGTCGCCGTCTGCCCCGCCGCAAGCGTACCCACGTTCCACGACGGATCAACTATCCCCTGGGTAACCTGGATATCGACGATGTCAAACTGCGACGGCGGCAACGGGAAAGAAACGATGACGTCAGTGGCATCAGACGGACCGTTATTGGTGACAACGACCGTGTACACCGCAGACTGTCCGAAGAAGATGGTATCGGGCGCCGCGACTGCAGTCACACCGAGGTCGTAGGGTGGCGCTGACGATACCTGGACCTGTACCTCGGTCGCCAGCGACGCACCGCCACGACCATCGTTTGCTATGTACGGAAACGCGACTACGCCACTGAAGCCGGCAGATGCTTCGAATCGCACCTTGCCGTCTGACGTAGTCGCTATGTTTCCGTTTGCCGGTTGCCCGAAGAGAGCGATCGACAGGACATCGCCATCCGGGTCGCTGTCGTTGTACAGCACATCCAGGGTATCGATTGCACCCGGCGTTACGTGGAACACATCACCAAATGCCACCGGAGGCTTATTGCCGACCACGTATACATAAGCCTTGTCAGAGAAAGCATTCCCATCGGTGACGCGGTAGGTAAACCAGTCAGAGCCTGTGAAACCGGTGCCGGCCTGGTACGCAAACGCCCCGTCTGGTTCAAACGTCGTAAGCAGACCAGACCTCGGCTGATCTACAAGCTCAGCGGTGAGCACGTCACCTTCCGCATCGGTGTCGTTTGACAAGACGCCGGCCGCGGCGGCAACATTGAGTGTTCCATTCAACGGCAGCGTGTACACGTCACGAACTGCCGTCGGCGGTGCATTTTCTACCACGTCAATCGTAACAAGCGCTCCAGCAGCCAGTCCGTCGGCGTCTGTAAATCGATAGCTGAGGTTGTCGCTCCCGACATAGCCGTCGGTCGCGGTGTACGTGATCACGCCACCGGCGTCACTTGCATTGCCGTGCGCGGGTACAACCACAAGCTCCAGCGAAGAGCCGTCGATCGGCGCATCGGGGTCACTGTCGTTGGCAAGCACGTCGATTACAACCGGTACACCGGCCTTGGCGACGACGTGGTCGGGTGCCGCGGACGGTCCAAACGGACCCGTATCTACGACAAGGTTTACGCCATCAACGTAGACATCTACATCAGCGGGGTCGCCGTCGAAGACCACGTCTAGCGCGAGGACAATTACGTCAGTGCCATCTGGCAACGTACCGACCAGTTCAACCGGTTTCCAGGCCACTGAACTCGCGGGCGAACTCGACTCCTCGGTGAAGACCTCAATGGCCTGATGCGCCAGCTCTCCGGGGTCACCGGAGTTCGGGAAACTGTTGGGATCGACGCCACTGAATGCAAGGACGCGCATCCTGAGTGTCGCTATTTCGGGTGTTCCGTATGCCACGAATGACGCCACAGCACGAACCCTGCGGGGTGCGTCGTCCGGACCTGCCAGCGGGATGTCATTCAGATCGATCACTTGAAAGGCGTGCTGCAGCAGACCGTGTTCAACAAAATCGCTGCGATCATTGAGATGCAGGCCGTACCTGCCCTGACAGTCGATATTCCGGGCATGCAGAGACCTGGCTCCCCGACGCCACACCACCGGGTTGATCTCGGGGATACCCGACGACGTCGAAAGTGAGCCTCGTTCGAAGCTCCCATTCTGGATCGCGACGCGGCAGTACGGAACGGGGCAGATGATTCGGGCCGGACAAGAATCGGACAGGTATGTACCGCTGGGCGAACCCATGCCGAGAAACGACAAGACGGCGATCATGACCTCGACTATGTAACACCCGCTTGAGAAGAACGGCAGCGAGGCAACAGATACTGCCGCAAATCCTCGGGACATCGACACGCTCATAGCATACCTCGACTACCGAATGACAACCATGTTGCGAACAGCACGTGCACCAGCGCCTTCGGCGACATAGAAATACGTTCCGGCCGGAAGCGCAGACGTATCCCAGTGGAGATCATGTGTGCCGGGCTGCAGCTCATCATCCACAACGGTTGCCTGGTGGCGCCCGAGAATGTCGAACACGCGAAGCGTCACGTGGACCGGCGCGGCGAGCACAATCCGAAACGTGGTTTCTCTATTGGCCGGATTCGGATAGCTCCCATGCAGTACCACAAGAGGCGCTCCGGCCGTTGGCTGCTGCTCGTTCGTCGTCCGGATCAGCGCTGTGTCGAAACACGTCAGGAAGGCACTCGTGGTCAACAAGTCGGTCGCCGTGGGCCCGTCGAAGACGGGTTGGACTGCTGACGAGACGGGGAAGTCCTGTGACGACGTACCACCCGTCACACACAACTGTCCGTTTTTTAGTGCGAGGCCGGTAATCGCATCGGCCGAGGTGCCACCGAGGTAGCTCGCATAGCCGACGGTTGTGCCGTCACTATTTAGTCGAACCAGGAAACCGTCGGCTGATCCACCGCCGGGAACGGGCTGCACGGCTCCCACCACCGGTAGGCTCAAAGCGGTTTCGGCGCCCGCGATCCATACGTCACCAGAGGGTTCGGCAACGATACCGGCGCGACCCATCGCGTAGCCGGATTCGCTGCCAAATCTCGTGGCGTAGTCGAGCCCCCACACACCGGCCTGCTGGCTCATCCGAAGTACAAACCGGTCTCGAATGCCGGCGGGTGTATCCCTGTACGTGCCGGCGGTCGTCGGAAACGTATTCGACTCGGTCCAACCTGTCACAAACAGGCGGCCCTGGGCATCAATGGTGATCCCCGTCGCCTGGTCGTCCTGCGCACCACCCAGATACGCCGCTACGTCCAGGGACGCGCCATCAGGTGTAAGTCTGACAACAAAAGCATCACCTTCGTTCTGACGATACGGGCCGCTGAACTCGGATTGTAGCGGCACCTGCGATGCGGAGCTTACAGGAAAGTCATCCGATGCCGTCGTGCCGACCACCCACACACCTCCCGCGTCATCGACCATGACTGCAGAGGGCATTTCGTCGCCAGAGCCACCCAGATAGGTCGCCCACTCCAGTCTGTATCCGCCCGATGTGTTCGCGATCTTGGCGACAAATGCGTCGGTGTCTCCCAAATCGGAACCGCCAATTCGAATGGACTGGATCGAACCGGCCGTTGTAGGAAAATCCGAAGACGTCGTCGTTCCCGCGACAAAAATGTCGTCGCCCGAAAGCGCGACACCTGTTGCCGTTTCGTCCCCTGATCCGCCGAGTGTCGTGGCAAATCTGATTGTTGATCCGTCAGTGTCGATTTGCGCAACGAAGGCGTCGAAGTCGAGCACTCCCCCACCTCGGAATGCCTGAAGATGACCAACGGCGGGAAAGTCGGATGAGCCGGTGCCACCAACCACGACTGCACGCTCGTCGGCATCGATTGCGATGGCAGTTGCCACCTCGTCACCACGTGCGCCGCCAAGAAACGTTGCGTACAGCAGGCTGTCACCGCTTGCATTGTATCTGGCAACAAATGCATCCAGACCCGCCAACCCACCCTGGTATCCCATCACTTCTCGCCGGACGGGAAAGTCACGCGATGACGTCTGTCCCAGCGTGTACACCGATCCGCTCGAACCAATCGCGACGGCACTGCCGTTGTCGTATCCGGCACCACCGAGGTACGTGGAGAACCGCACTGCCTGTCTCGCGGGCGCTTCCGGCCCGAACTGCGGGAGCCCTTCTGTCTCTTGCGGAAACCCACTGATGGTACCCATGAGCAGAGCGGCAAGGGTTGCGAAACCCAATGTCCCTTGCAAGAGGGCCGACGTCTGGTTTTGCATAGCGTGCGCGTGTGTCCAATGGACCCGTACTCACCAGTTAGAAGCCGATTTCTCTGGCACGCCGTCTCATCGTCACCACAAATTGCGTCTGTGAGGCCGATCAGGGGTGCTGGCGGGCGTACATTGAGGCGCCTCTTTCATTCGACGCTCCATGCCATGCGCACCTCGCCTTTGGTCACGCTTGCAATCACGCTCCTCCTGTCCCTTGTGGGCTGTGCCCCCGACGCGGATACGTCCGCATCCGACCCATCGCAATCTGGTACGGCGCAGCCCGAGACCATCGCGCTGTTTAACGGCACGGATATCGACGACTGGATCGTCAAGATTCGCGGCCACGAGCTGGGCGACAACTACGCGAATACGTTTCGCGTCGAGGACGGCCTCCTGAAGATCAGGTACGACGGGTACGGCGGAACGCTCAACGAGCAGTTTGGCCACCTGTATTACAAAACACCGTTCTCACACTACCGGTTGGTCGTTGAGTACCGGTTCGTCGGTGACTGGCTGGCCGACACACCTGACTGGGCCCGCCGCAACAACGGCGTGATGTTCCACACGCAGGACCCGGCGACGCTTGGCATCAACCAGGACTTTCCGATTTCCGTAGAGGCACAGCTTCTTGGCGGATTGAGTGACGGCAACGCGCGGTCCACCGCCAACCTTTGTACACCCGGCACCGACGTGGTGATGAACGGACAGCTCGAGACGCGCCATTGTATTGAGTCCAGCTCCGCGACCTATGACGGCGACCAATGGGTGCGCGTCGAGCTGGAAGTGCTGGGCGACTCGCTGATAACGCACATCGTCGAAGGAGATACGGTGCTGCAGTATCAGAAACCGGCGATGGGTAGCGGAACGATCAATGGCTTTGACCCGGCCATGTTCAGACCCGGCGAACCTGTTGCGTCGGGGTTTATTGCTGTGCAGGCAGAGGGACATCCGACGGACTTCCGCCGGATAGAGTTGACGCCGTTGAAGTAGCGACGCCCCCGGCTCCTTCGGCGGCCGCACTCTGTTCATCGTCCGCACTCTGTTCATCGTCCGCACTCTGTTCATCGTCTGCGCGCTGTTTCTCGTCTACACGCTGTTTCTCGCCTCTCCGGTGTTTCTCGTCTCTCCGGTGTTTTTCGTCTCTCCGGTGTTTTTCGGTCCCTCGTTATTGCCCCGGTTTGTTCTTGCCTCATACCTAGAACATCTATAGTTTATACATAGAGGTTCAAGGTATTCCGGATGGATTTGGGAGAATCCGGGCTCGACCCGGTTTTCCGGGCACTTCCTGGATGATTCCCGGATGCCGTCGTGATTCCGCTTTCTCAGGCAAAGGCGCATAGATGATTTCCAAAGAGCTGGCCGGCGCATCCGCCCGCCCCATTCTGTTGTCAATCCTTGCACGGGGCGAGTCGTACGGCTACGCCATCATGCAGGAGATGCACGAACTCTCCGGCGGCGAAGTCGAGTGGAAAGACGGCACGCTGTACCCGGTGCTGCATCGACTCGAAGACGCCGGGTTGGTCTCGTCTCGGTGGCAACGCGGTGACTCGGGCCGCCGACGCAAGTACTACGCGTTGACGGCAGCCGGCCGCAAGGCACTTGGCGAAGAGAAGCGGCAGTGGCTGCACGTCGACGCGATTCTCGCGCAGCTCTGGGGCCTGCAACCACGCGTCGCATCCTGATTCCAACTCACCTGCCGTTGCTTATGTCGACCCACGACGAACATCCGCAGTTCGACTTCGAGAAGGCTATCAGGAGATGGCGACGCGGCCTGACATCCAACCGCGCATTTCTCGGCGAAGATCTCGATGAACTTGAGACGCACCTACGAGACCATGTGGCGGCGCTGGTTGCTGAAGGGCGTGACGAACGCGCGGCGTTCTTCATCGCAACCGACCGCCTCGGGTCAACGGGCGATCTGCAATCGGAATACCGCAAGGTGGCATTTGGCCGGTCAAAGCGACGCAGGAGTGTCGCAAGTCTCGCCGGGTGGGGACTTGCGATGGGTCGCAACTACCTGAAGACGACGATCCGCAGCCTCGCCCGCCACAAGGGTTTTACGGCAATCAATGTTGCCGGGCTGGCCGTCGGACTCGCGGGGTGCATTCTGATCGGATTCTACATCCACGACGAGCTCGCCTACGACAACTTCATCGGGGAGTCTGACCGCGTGTATCGACTGGGCGGGAGCACCGTTGGTTGGCCGTATGGCCGGATTCTCGAGGAGGAGTTTCCCGAGGTGGAGCGCGCCGTCTACATGCGCTCGTACCCGACGTATCCGATCAAGCAGGGTGACAACCTGTACTACGAAACCCTGCTCTACGCTGACGCCGGTTTCTTGTCCACGTTTGACTATCCCGTGGTGGCCGGAGACCCCACCACCGCATTGGAAGCGCCATACTCAATCGCCTTGTCGACGTCACTTGCGGATGAGCTTTTCGGGCGCGGCGAGCCTGCGATTGGCCGGTCGCTGATCCTTGGAGACTCGTTGCGGTTCGCTGTCACGGCAGTGGTCGATGTGCCGCGGCGCTCGCACATCCAGTTTGACGCGCTGATGTCGTTTGAGACGTTGCGGGCGGTCAACCCGGATTTCTACGAGTCGGAGATGTCGGGCGGATGGCTCGACCTGAATGTCATCACGTACCTCCAACTCCGCCCGGGCGTTGACGCTGCGTCTTTTGCCGACAAGATCGCCGATCTCCCTCGGGAACGAGCCGCCGAATACCTCGCACGTTGGGGCTCATCGTACCAGCTCGGCCTGGAGCGGGCCGACAGGATCTACCTGCACAGTGACCGCGGCAACACAGTCGGACCCAAGAGCAGCATCGATTACGTGTACCTGCTTGCCGCCGTCGGCATCTTCCTCCTGATAATTGCCGGCGTCAACTTCATCAACCTGACGACAGCGCGTTCGGTGGATCGGGCGAAAGAGGTTGGTGTACGCAAAGTAGTTGGTTCATCTCGCGGACCGTTGGTACGCCAGTTCCTTGGTGAGTCGCTGGTCCTGTGCCTGTTGTCGCTCGTGATTGCGATCGGCCTTGTGTTCCTGGCGCTGCCCGGATTCAATTCGCTGACCGCGAAGTCTTTTGCACCGACTGACCTGATCACGTGGGAAGCTGCCGCGGCGTTGCTATTGATCACGATTGTGGTTGGTCTGCTCGCAGGACTGTATCCGGCCATTTCGCTCTCGTCGTTCAAACCGGTCGAGGTGCTCAAGGGGCCCTTTGCGGCCGGCCGCCGGGGAGCGCGCCTTCGCCGGGGCCTCGTGGTGTTTCAGTTTGCGATATCCGGCGTGCTGGTGCTCGCAACGCTTGTGGTCATGAGCCAACTCCGATATATGCAGGATCGGGACCTTGGCTTTGATGGTGATCAGGTACTCGTGATTGACACCCGGCGCGTGCCGTCTTCCGAGCGACGGATGCTCGGCGAAACGTTTCGGGATGCCGTTGCCGCACACACATCGGTACAAAGCGTGTCCGCGATGTTTGCGGTTCCCGGCAGGAATGCGTGGCGCGGCCAGTTGTCGTTCCCCGAGGGCTGGGATGACGGGGAGAGTATCAGTCTCGAGTATCTGGCAGTCGACTTCGATTTTGTAGAAACGCTTGGTTTGGAGATCGTCGCCGGCCGCGACTTCAATCGCGATGCCGGGCCTGATGCATCAACCGCTGT
>JAUIJQ010000058.1 GCA_030431165.1 Rhodothermia bacterium
TCTCTTCAACAGGCTGCTGTTTGCCGAGGAATCGGATGTCGTCATGAACGCCGAGCTCACGTGCGAGGTGTTCCGCGGGAGCTCGCTCCGGTCCATCGCCCACCATGAGGAGCTTGACCGGTTCGTTAAGGGCACGCAGACGGTGGAATACTTCGACCACCTGCGTGGCGTTCTTCACCGGACGGAAATTGGAGATGTGGACGAGTACCTTTTCGCCGTTCGGGCAGACGGCGCGCCGAAAGTGCTCTTTGTCCTGGCGCCTGAATCGGTGCGTGTCGATGAAGTTCGGAATGACATCGATATCGCGGCTGATGTCGAAGCGGCAGTACGTTTCGCGTCGCAGGTAGTCAGAGACAGCGGTGACGCCATCCGACTCGTTGATCGAGTAGCTCACGACAGGTTTGAATGACGGATCCCGCCCGACGATGGTAATGTCGGTTCCGTGAAGCGTCGTGACGATCGGTATGGAAATACCCTCGGCTGCAAGGATCTGGCGGGCAAGCACCGCGCTTGTGGCGTGCGGGATGGCGTAGTGGACGTGAAGCAGGTCGAGCGACTCGTGCTTCGCGATATCGACCATCTTGCTCGTCAGGTTGAGCGTGTAGTTTGGATACTCGAAGAGGGGGTAGGTATTAACATCAACCTCGTGGAAGAAGATGTTTTCCGACAAGTTGTCCAGGCGAAAGGGCATCGAGTAGGCGATGAAGTGAATCTCGTGGCCGCGTGCCGCGAGCGCCTTCCCGAGTTCAGTTGCAACAACGCCGCTACCGCCATACACCGGGTAACAAGTGATACCGATCTTCATTATCGCTACGCTACGTTCGTTCCGCCCGACCGCATCGGACTACATCTTCGTTTGCATTCGTGGACACCAATTCGGCGCCCGATCAGGCCGGCAATGCGGCCTGCGCTATTGGTTGCCCGGAATCCCTTCGCGTTACGGGGCTAACTCCGGCGTGGTCCTATAGTTGCAGGTCCGACGGGTAGCGGCGTCCACGGTCGCACGTCTACGGTCGCCGGCCACGGTGATGTTGTTGAAGACACTCCGCAGCGGCTGACCAAGAACCTGGACCCGGTAGTCAGGTAGAAGAAAACTCAACCATCGACGAGTCATGAATCGGTTTCCCACCCTGGCGTGCGCTGTGCTTGTCGCGGCCGCTTCGTTTGTACTTGCTCCCACCGCCAGTGCGCAGTTTGGCATTGCAGCCGGCGCAAACTTTGAAGACCTCGGGGACCTCACCGCAACCGATGGCCGAGCGTCGTTCGACCAGGCGACGGGATATCATATCGGCCTCTTCTTTAATCTCGGCGCGGGCCGGTTCTCGGTTCAACCCGGCGCGTTTATGCGCGACTTCGGAGACGTCACGATCGTCGAAGACGGCCGCTTTCGAACGTTTTCTCTCACGTCTGTGGAGATCCCGGTAGACATCCGCATGCGTCTGCTCCCGGGTCGCGCGGTTGCACCGTTTGTGTTTGCCGGACCCGTCGTTGGTTTTGCGACAACAACCGACGAATCGATCGAAGACGTGCTGCGCGATCTGACTATCTCGGCGAATGTCGGCGGAGGTGTGGAGGTCGATGTTCCGTCGGCCGGCATCACGCTGATTCCCGAGATCCGCTTTGCGCGAAGCGTGACGCAGTTCTTCGAAGAAGGGACAACCTTTGATATCGCCGGTGTCGATTTTACCGCGACAGAGGTGTCCCAACAGCAGGCCGTGATGCTACGGCTCGGTCTGCGGTTCTGAAACGACGGTTGCCTCTACGTTTCCGCACTACTCGCCCGTTGCGAGGACGACGACGATTGGGAAATGGTCAGTGACGGCCAGCGGGTCGTGGCCGTGTACAAACCGTACCTCGCGGACCCTTCGGTACAGTGCTTCCGAAAGCAGAATGTGGTCAATTGCTGAGAGCTCCTCGGCCTCGACCAGTTCGTTTTCGTTGCGGTCCCAGTGTGCCGTAAATCGTTGCGACCGCGGTACGTCTTTGAGCACATTGTACAGGTCGTCGAGTTTCCCCGGTCCAGCAGACCGAATTCGTGCGAGTACGTCCGTGATCGGGCGGTTCTCCGCGACATCAGGAATCTCACCGTCAAAATCATTGAAGTCACCAAGCACCACCACAGATCGTCCCGCACGCACCTCCTGTTCAACCACCATGCGGAGTACCTCGGCCTGAGCTTCCCGCTGATCTTTTCGCACCGGGTCGGATGGCCTTGCGAGCAGGTGGACGCCGATCAATGTCGTCGGAATCCCGACAAGGTCCATCCGCACGATCAGGTTCTTGCTGACGTTCTGCAGGCTCATGTTTGGTGCCGTTCGCGAAAGGATGTCAGTTCGCTCAACACCATCAACCGGAAGTCTGGAAAGCAGCGCGACATCCTGTCCCGTAAAGCTGTCCTGTCCGTCAACGAGGAATCCGTAGTAGCCGAGGCCATCCAGCGATTCTTCGATGAGGAGGTCCAGGGCACGCTGATTCTCGACCTCCTGCAGAATCACGACATCCGCGTCGAGTGTGCGCAGTACGGAGCCGACCTTGCGGCGATGCAACAGCGACGCGAGTGAGTCGCCCTTGTGCGCAAAGTCTGCCTCACCCTCGTCTCCAACACCGTCAAACAGGAAGTAGGTGTTGAGCGTCGCAATACGAACGCCTCCAGAGTACTTGTAGGGGCCGGGGGGCGCGGGCTCGAAGGTGTCCCACGGAACCGCCACTGTTCGCGACGTACGCTGGCACCCCGTCGAACCGATTGCGAGTAGAACAAGCGCAGCTAACCCTAAACGGGTCCAACGCCGACCTGACAGCGGGTCAGCGGTTCTGTTGCCAGAAGTGGCGCTCAGGAAATGTCCTCGTAGAAGCGGAAGCGGCGTTCATCGACTTCAAAGTCGCCCGGCGTCACGACCGGTTCGTACCCCGAACTCCACACGGGCGACGTGCGGCCAACCATCGACACCTCCGAATAGAAGTGGCGCGTGGCTTCAGAGAACGGACGGCGACGTCCGTCGTCGGTACGGACCAGATACGCGATGCGAAGTGCTTCCTGCCATCCGAGGAAATCGTGGTGCTTCTGAAGCGATGCGTAGAAATCCCGCGTGGTGGACTCGTCGTTGAACGCGCTGAATTGAAACGGATCAAGGACCGTGGACTTGTACGTGTTCTTTCCACGATACCCGGTCTCAACGCGGTTGCGTACAACCCACGCTACGAGTTCCATTTCGCGGGCATCTTTCGTTTCCGAGAAGATGCAGCGCGCCAGCCAGACAGTCTCCTCGTCAATAAGTTCGAGGGGCACCGTCGGGATGTTCGACCAATCGCTTATTGGGCGAACGTAGGCCACGCCTTCAACAGAAAGCTTCTGATGCGGCGAAATCGGGTCAACCGCTGGAAGCGGGACGCCGAATTCGATGCTCGGCCCCTGCGTTGTCCAACTCAACCCGAAGAGGCTGGCGGCAACGAGGCCTGCGGTAGCGAGGGCGGTACCGTATCGCATTCCCATAGATCGATAAACAATAACGGCTCCTACGTCGTCAGCCGTGTCCGGTTTCACTTGAGAACGGCGCGAGGGCGCCCTCTCAAAGGACGGACGAAAACTAGTGCTTATGCTGACGCGTGAATACCAAGATGTCGTGTACTTTCGATCCGACTTCCAAGAACCCGGCCAAGTTGGTCGGGCCTGTACGGCAATAGGCGGGAAATTGGTGCGCAAGCGCCAAAGAGAATGCCTCCGGACTTCCTATTTCGCGAGACCTTCATGAAGATCGTCGCTGATGCCAACATTCCGGCCCTGGAGGAGCTATTCGGCCATTTTGGCCAGATTTCGGCGATTCCAGGTGAAAAGATCAGCAGGGAGGCCGTTTTGGACGCTGACGTTCTGCTTGTGCGATCCGTAACCAGTATCGATTCGAGTCTGTTGTCGGGCTCCAATGTCCGGTTTGTCGGGTCAGCAACGGCCGGTACCGATCACGTGGATGTGGACTATTTGAAACGGGAAGGCATCACCTTCGCCAATGCGCCGGGATCAAACGCTGACTCCGTCGCTGATTATGTCGTTGTCGCCCTGCTTGAGCTGGCCACAATAACGGATCTACCCCTGCGAGGGATGTCGCTCGGCATCGTGGGCGTGGGCGAGGTAGGGGCCCGCGTCGCGAAACGCGCCGCCGCGCTCGGCCTTGAGCTACTCCTCAGTGACCCCCCGCGTGAGGATAGCGAACCCGCGCTAACAGCCGATGACCGGTTCTGCCCGCTGGATCAGCTCCTTCTCAACGCAGATATCGTGACCCTGCACGTTCCGTTATCGCGGGACGGCCGGCACCCGACATACCACTTACTGGACGCGACACGCCTGGGCATGCTAAAGGATGGAGCCTGGCTGATTAATACGGCAAGGGGTGAGGTCATCGCTCCGGATGCACTTGCCAGCCGCCTTGCAAATGACAAGCGTCTTGAGGTGGTACTTGATGTCTGGTCGGATGAACCCTGTCCTGACACGCGACTCATTGCAGGGGTCAGGTTCGGCACGCCACATATTGCCGGATACGCCATAGACAGCAAGATGCGCGGCGCGTGGATGATTGCGCGTGCACTCGCAGAACATGTCGGCGCGGCTGCACCGGCGATCGAGCAAGTCGTTGATCGTGAGTCGCGATCGGCTCCCGAGGCGTGTCTCGGGCCACACGCGTTCACCCCAAGGTCGGAGATGAACTGTCTACTGGAGTGCAGTCGGAGCATCTACGACTTTCGAGGAGACTATCAGCGCTTTGCCGGGCTCGGCGCGCTTGATCCAGACGCGAGGGCGGACGCATTTCGCGCACTACGTCGCACGTACCCGGCGCGCCGCACGTTCAACGCCATCGATGTGCACATGACGGCATCGTCAGCGTCGTCAACCTTTGGCGGGGCCGAACACGGAAGGTGCCTCGAGGCTGCGCTCGGTGTGCGGCTTGTCGAGCGTGACTAACAGCCCACCAGGGGCGGCCACTCGCTAGGTTTCGTATCCGAAGTCACGCAACATGCCGTCTGCGTTGCGCCAGTCATCGCGAACCTTGACGTACAACTGCAGGAAGACCTCCTGCCCGAGGAACTGTTCGATGTCGCGACGCGCGCGGATCCCGACGCGCTTCAGCGCCGCACCACCTTTGCCGATGAGCACCGCTTTCTGCGAGCTGCGCTCCACGACGATGTCAGCATTGATGCGCGTTTTCTTCTTGTTCGCAGCCGGCACAAACTCGACAATGTTGACCTGGACCGCGTAGGGGATTTCTTCGCGATACAGCTCGAGAATTTTCTCGCGGATGATCTCCGAGACGAAGAAGCGTTCCGGGTGCTCACTGACCATCTCAGAGGGGTAGTACTGCGGGCCGGCCGGCAGGCGCCCGACAATTTCTGTCAGCAGTCGGTCTACCTGGTAGCCCGTTTTTCCGGACACAGGTACAACCGCCTCGAAGGGACGCTGTGCGAGGTATGCCTCGGCGAGTGGAAGGGCCGCTGACGGTGGGACAAGATCCGACTTCGTGATCACGAGAATCGCGGGCACGTCAGCTGACAACCGTGCCAGGCTTTTTTCGTCCGGTGACTCATCGGTTGCCGCGGCAAGGAACAGAACAAGATCTGCTTCGGCGGTCGCCGACGACACAGCCTTCATCATGGAGCGGTGCAAACCGTAGCGGGGATCGATGATGCCGGGCGTATCGAGGAAGATCGCCTGGAAGTCGGGCTCAGTCAGCACGCCGATAATTCGGTGCCGCGTCGTCTGTGGTTTGCGTGTGACGATCGAGAGCTTCTGCCCGACGAGCGCGTTCATCAGCGTGCTCTTGCCAACGTTCGGTTTCCCGACGATCGCAACGTAACCGGACTTGAAGCCTGGGGTCTCCTCAGTCATTTGTGTAACCCGGTTTCATTGCTTCCAACATTTCGCGGACCGCCGCCGGGAAGCCGACTGCAAGTGCGCGTGCAACGAGGGCGAATCCGATAGACACCTCTTCGACGTGAGGTACTGCACGTGCAAAAACGGGGTAGTTGCTTCGGTCGAACCCGTGGCCCGCATGCACACCGAGGCCGAGCCGATTTGCCTGTTCTGCAGCAGCCGCCAACTGGTTGAGCACGTCGCGCCGCGCATCGTCGGTCTTTGCGTTGGCGAAGGCCCCCGTGTGGAGCTCAATACAGGTCGCGCCGACTTCTTTTGTTGCGTAAATGTGTTCTTCAACGGGGTCGACGAAGAGGGCAACCTCGTCGATGCCGGCATCCAGCAGGCGGGGGACGGTGTCAAGCAACCGCTCGCGATTCGCAACGACATCGAGTCCGCCCTCCGTTGTGACCTCCTCCCGTCGCTCCGGAACGAGTGTCGCGAGGTCTGGAACCGTTTCGCAGCAGATATTGACGATTTCGGGGGCCAGCGACAATTCGAAGTCGAGCTTGCCCTGAACGCATTCCTTGAGCCGGGCAACATCTGCGTCGACGATGTGTCTCCTATCCTGACGAAGGTGAAAAACGATGCCCGAAGCACCGGCTCCTTCGCACAGCCGGGCCGCCTCAGCGGGGTCGGGAAACGATTCCCGGCGGGCATTTCGGAGGGTCGCGACGTGATCGATGTTGACGAGAAGCCTGGTCAAGGGCGGTGCGGGTCCGGTTGCATTTCGGAAGGTCTGCTTGTATTTTCGGCGGACCTTTCGGCCAGAGGCAGATCCGTCGCCGGCCCGCAAAGATAGGCCGCAGGTCTGGAATGACAGATCTGGAGAGACCGTCTCGTCAAGATAGCTAAATCAGCGATCTGCCGGGCACCGGCCGCCGGCTCAAGTCCCAAACGGATTCGTCCTAATTTTAAGTCCAAACAACTAGCAGCACGAGCGATGGCTTCAAGTGGCCGCGGTCTTCAAACCGGACTGCAACTCATTCTGATGGTGGCAATTCTCGGCCTGGCGTATTGGCTCTACGTCTCGCTGACGGCGCCGTACGAGGAAATCCGTCGCCAGGAGGAGATCACCGCGCAGACGCGGGCGCACATGCAGAAGATCCGCACGGCGATGATTCGCTACGAAGCTGTTAATGGTCGCTACACGACGGATCTTGATTCGCTCGTGATGTTCATTCAGACAGATTCTTTGTATCAGGCGGCTACTGACAGTCTGCTGGGTCCCGGGTTCGACCTTGCGTCTCTGCCGCTGTCGCCGCGTACCGGCAATCGCTTCCTGTTGTCTGTTAATGACACGTCGCGCGTCCAGACATACCTCCTGCAGGACCCGGACACCAACGATCGTATTGGTACCGAACTCCCGGATGTTACGCTGCTTAACGCCTCGAGCTGGGAGTAGGGTACGTCGTACTGACCAATGCGCCTCTCTGCTGAGGCGTACCCGCGGGTGAGGTAGCCCCATGAACCCCGGAGTCGTAGCAGGCATATCGTTTGCCGACGATGTCATGCGGTATGCCGAGGTCGAACACGAGCACCACGGCAGTACACTCAAGCGACTCGGAAGCTGTCGCTTCGACTTCCCGGTGTCAGAGGCCCTGGCCGATCCCCTAGACGACGAGCGTGCCACGACGGTACGCGAAGCGGTTGCCGAGATTTTTGCATCCACTGCCGCCCATCGCCTGTCTGTCGCAATCGATCCGCGCCTGGCATACACGTTCGAGACGTCGATTGATGCCGACGCTGACGATGATGCGCTCAAGTCACAGATTCTGAAGGAGCTCGCACTGGTCGCTGACAACGAGACACCGTTGTTCGTGGCAACCGAATCTGCCCATCCGGATGAAGACGACGGCCAGGTTCGCGTGACCGTCTTTGCGTACCCGGAACGAATACGGTCGCGGCTTGGCGGTCTCGCGGCCGCGGCGGGGGCCCGACTGGCCGTGACAACAGCGATCCGATCAGCCGCCGGAATGGTCAGCTACCTTGAGGACTCGCTACGGGGGAGAGAAGACGACTTCAGCCTCGTCGTGGGGGATCACGGTTCGTTTGCGGAGTTCGCCGTCTGCGTCCACGGGCGGCCGTCATCACGCGCTTTGTGCCTACTGGACGATCCGGCCGACGGCATCTACGGACTCTGGTCATTTGTGCGTCGGATGAATCTCGCGCCGCGCGACCTCGATACGGTCTACCTCTACGGCGAGAACGAAGCGGAATCTGTGTTCGCCGAAATCCCGCGTCAGTGTGGTGCAACACTTCGGCGCCTGAGTCCGCTGGATGTCGTGCGCCTCGCATCCGGTGGCGGCGGCCCGCAGGCGCTTGCGGCGTATGTACCCTGTGTCGGCGCCGCCCTCGACCAAGACGTGTGATGCGGATCGTCGCCGGCCGTTTTGGGGGCCGCAGGCTTGAGACGCCGCCAGGTGATAGGACACGGCCCACAACTGACCGCGTGCGCGAAAGCCTCTTCTCCATGCTCGAAGCCCGCTATGAACTCGCCGGCGTCAGCGTTCTGGACCTTTTCGCCGGCTCCGGTGCGCTCGGGCTCGAGGCGCTCAGTCGCGGTGCTGAAAAGGTTACCTTCGTTGAACGCGATCGTCGGGCCTGCACGTGCATCCGGGCGAACATCAGTACGCTCGACGTTGGCCCCCAGTGCACATTGGTCTGTCGCGGTGTTGAACAATACCTCCGGGCCAGCCGCAAAGCGCACATCGATACAGACCGCACATCCGACCGACAACCCACGCTCGAGGCGCGTTCGGGTCTGCCGAACGCTCACCCGTTTCGCATTGTGTTCGCCGACCCACCCTACGCCGATCATACCCTGGATCTTGTTGACAGCGTACGACCGCTTGTTGAAGTAGCCGGCGTGCTTGTCCTGGAGCACGAAGCGACGTACGACGCCTCGACTTCGGATTATCACCAGCTGACGCGACGCTACGGTCGTACAGCCATATCGCTGTTCGAATTCGCGTAAGCCGCCTTCGTTCAATTGTGGTAACTTCATCGACCCGCGATAGCCGTCCGCCGTACCGATGAGTAGCAACCGCCTCGCCCTATATCCTGGCTCGTTTGACCCGTTTACGTATGGGCACCTGGACATTGTGACGCGTGCCTCAAACCTTTTTGATCGCGTTGCTGTCACGGTCGCCGTCAACAAAGACAAGGCGCCGCTTTTTACGATTGACGAGCGGTGCGCCATGGTCGAAGAAGCGACCGGGCACCTCAGTAATGTGTCTGTCGTGCCGTTTGAGGGTCTGCTCGTTGACCTGGCGCGCGAACGTGGCGCGTGCGCGTTGATTCGCGGACTGCGTCAGGTGGGCGACTTTGACTATGAGTTCCGCATGGCTTTTGCGAACAGGAAGCTCGCCCCGGAAATCGAAACGGTGTTGCTCGTTACCTCGGAAGCACACGCATTTACGAGCGCGTCGATTGTGCGCGACGTTTTTCGCTGGGGCGGCGATGTCAGCCATTTTGTACCCGCCACCGTCGTTGCCGCCCTTGAAAAGAAAGGGCTTGAACAAGACACATGATCACGACTGAATTCTCGCTGAACCCCAACGTTGCCCGCATGAAACCGTCGGCGACGCTCGCCGTCACCGCAAGGGCAGCCGAGCTTCGGCGCCAGGGCGTCCCTGTAATTGGTTTGTCTGCGGGCGAGCCGGATTTTGATACGCCGGCGCCGATCTGTTCAGCCGCGGTCGAGGCGATCCAAAGTGGGTTTACGCACTACACTCCGAACGCGGGCATTCTCGAACTGCGCACAGAGATCGCCGCAACCCTGCGGCGGGAGGCCGGCCTCGAGTACAGTCCTGATCATATTCTGTGTTCGAACGGCGCCAAGCAGTCGGTTGCACTTACGATCCTGGCGCTTTGTCGGCCGGATGACGAGGTGTTGATACCGGCGCCATACTGGGTGAGTTATCCGGAAATGGTGACGCTCGCAGGCGCAAACCCGGTGATCCTTGAGACAAACGTTGAGCACGACTACCGCATCAGCGCAGATGAACTTGCGGCTGCCATTAACCCGCACACGCGACTGCTCATTCTCTGCTCGCCGTCCAATCCGACCGGTTCCGTCTACGAGCACGACGAACTTGAGGCGATCGCGGATGTCCTGCGCGCCCATCCTGACGTGTTTGTGCTGACTGACGAGATCTATCAGAAGATCACGTACGACACGCCGTTTACGGCATTTGCGGCTTTGCCGGGTATGAAAGAGCGGACGATCACGGTTAACGGTTTTTCAAAAGGGTACGCCATGACCGGTTGGCGCCTCGGGTACCTTGCGGCTGAGATGCCGATCGTCAAAGCCGCCGCGAAGATCCAGGGACAGACGACGTCCGCGCCCTGCAGCATTACGCAGAAGGCCGGCATTGCCGCGTTGCAGATGGACCAGCGCCATGTCGATGAAATGGTCGACGCGTTTCGCGCTCGTCGCGACTTCCTCCATGGGCGACTGAAGGCCATCGACGGCGTGCGCTGCCCGCTGCCCGAAGGTGCGTTTTATCTCTTCCCGGATGTGTCATCCTTCTTTGGGTCAACTGTCGGCGACCGCACGATTAACAGCAGTAGCGACCTGTGCTTGTACCTCATGGAAGAGCACCACGTCGCGCTTGTGCCCGGCGATGCGTTCGGTGCGCCGAGCGGCGTTAGAATCTCCTACGCCGCGTCGATGAGTGATCTCGAACAGGCCGCCGCGCGGATCGAGGCAGGCCTTTCAGCACTTGCCAATGCGTGAGTCAACGGACCGACCGCTTCTACACGTACTGCTCTTCCTGCTCACGGTTGTGTCGGTGATGGCCACCTGGGTCGTATGGTCGGCGCA